>JAEWAD010000402.1 GCA_023391905.1 Pseudomonadota bacterium
ACGCCGCCTGGGCGCGCTGGGTGCGGCCGTGGACCCTGGCCGCCTGGATCTTCCTCACCCTCGGCATCGCCATGGGCTCCTACTGGGCCTATTACGAGCTCGGCTGGGGCGGCTGGTGGTTCTGGGATCCGGTCGAGAACGCCAGCTTCATGCCGTGGCTGTCGGCCACCGCGCTGCTGCATTCGGCGATCGTCATGGAGAAGCGCGAGGCGCTGAAGATCTGGACGATCCTGCTCGCCATCCTGACCTTCTCGCTGTCGCTGCTCGGCACCTTCCTGGTGCGGTCGGGCGTGCTGACCTCGGTGCACGCCTTCGCCACGGACCCGACGCGCGGCATCTTCATCCTGATCATCCTCTGCATCTTCATCGGCGGCGCCTTCTCGCTGTTCGCCGCACGCGCCGGCACGTTGAGCCAGGGCGGCCTGTTCGCGCCGATCAGCCGCGAGGGCGCGCTTGTCCTCAACAACCTGCTGCTGACGGCCGCCTGCGCGACAGTGCTGGTCGGTACGCTCTATCCGCTGGCGCTCGAGGCGCTGACCGGCGAGAAGATCTCGGTCGGCGCGCCGTTCTTCGACATGACCTTCGGGCCGATGATGGTGCCGTTGCTGATCGCGGTGCCGTTCGGGCCGTTCCTGGCCTGGAAGCGCGGCGATATCGTCGCCGCTGGCCAGCGCCTGCTCTTTGCGTTCGGCTCAGCGATGGCCGTCCTGATCCTCGGTCTCGCCCTGATGGGCACGCCGGCGGCGCTGGCGCTGTTCGGCGTGGCGCTCTCGGTCTGGCTGATGGTTGGCTCGATCTCGGAAATCGCGTTCCGCATCAAGCTCGGCCGGGCCTCGCTCGCCGAGAGCTGGCGGCGCGGCGCCGGCCTGCCACGATCGGCCTGGGGCACGGCGGTGGCGCATTTCGGCGTCGGCGTCACGGTGCTCGGCGTCGTCGGGGCCACGGCCTGGAACAGCGAGGAGATCGCCACGCTGAAACCGGGCGAGGCGATGTCGATCGGCGCCTATTCCGTCACCATGGACGGCTTCGTACCGCTCAGCGCGTCGAACTATACCGGCACGGCGGTGCGCTTCACCGTGCGCGAGGGCGGCAATGTCGTCGCGACGATGGAGCCGGAGAAGCGGCTCTACACCGTGCCGAACACGCCGACCACGGAAGCCGCGATCAAGACCTTCGGCTTCTCGCAGCTCTATGTCTCGCTCGGCGACATCGCGACCGATGGCGCGACGGTGGTGCGTGTCTACTGGAAGACGCTGGTCACGCTGATCTGGATCGGCGCCCTGATCATGACGGCGGGCGGCGCCCTGTCGCTTTCCGACCGGCGGCTGCGCGTCGGCGCACCCAAGCCGGCGCGTCGCGCCGTTCCCGTGCCGGCGGAGTAGCGTCGATGCGCCGTCTCCTGCTCGCCCTTTCCTTCCTTGTCGCCGCCCTGCCGGCCTTCGCCGTGCAGCCGGACGAGGTCCTGAAGGACCCCGCGCTCGAGGCTCGGGCGAGGGCGCTTTCCGTCGAATTGCGCTGCCTCGTCTGCCAGAGCCAGTCGATCGATGATTCGGATGCGCAGATCGCGCGTGACCTCCGGATCCTCGTCCGCGAGCGGCTCGAGGCGGGCGACACGGACGACCAGGTCAAGGCGTTCCTGGTCGATCGCTATGGCGAATACGTGCTGCTGAAGCCGCGCTTCACCTGGCACACCGCCATCCTGTGGGGCGCGCCGCCCGTGCTCCTTATCCTCGGCGGAACCTTGGCTTTCGGGCTTTTCCGGCGTCGCCGCGCGGCAGCTCCGACTGGGCTGACTCGCGAGGAAGAGGCCCGCGTCGAGGCGCTTCTGTCGCGCGACGACTAGCGCGCGCCGAACATTACGAACCTTTCATGTTCGTGTCAGGCGGCTGTAAGGTTGCCTGCCCCATCTTCGTCGTCATGGAGCAGCGACCTCCCGCGCAGCTCACCCTTCAGAAATGTCGACGGAGACAGCAATGACCGAACAGACTCCCGCTCCGAAGCCCACCCAGCGGTTCCGCACTCGCGCCCTGCTCGGCACGGCGCTCGCCGCCGTGATCGTCGGCGGACTCGCGGGGCAGGCTGTTGTCAGCTCCCACACCCCGGCCTACGCCGAGGCGGTTCGCGTGCAGCCGCAGCAGATGCCGAGCTTCGCCGACCTGGTCGACAAGGTGAAGCCCGCTGTCGTCAGCGTCCGCGTCAAGTCCACCACGCCTGCTGCCGACGAAATGGGCGGCCCGGATGCGTTCGGCTTCCCGAACCCGGACCAGTTCCCGCCCGGCTCGCCGATGGAGCGCTTCTTCCGCCAGTTCCAGGATCAGCGCGGCCAGCAGGGCCAGAACCGGATGCAGCGCCCGCAGCAGCGCCAGTCCGTCGGCCTCGGCTCCGGCTTCTTCATCTCCGAGGACGGCTATGTCGTGACGAACAACCACGTCGTCGACGGCGCCAGCGAGTTCACCATCACCAATTCGGACGGCAAGGAATTCAGCGCCCGTCTGATCGGCACCGACGAGAAGACCGATCTGGCTCTGCTCAAGGTCGATGACAAGGAGAAGTTCACCTACGTCGAGTTCGCCAAGGGCGAGACCCGTGTCGGCGACTGGGTCGTGGCCGTCGGCAACCCGTTCGGCCTCGGCGGCACCGTGACGGCCGGTATCGTTTCGGCCAAGGGCCGCGAGATCGGCGCCGGTCCGTATGACGACTTCATCCAGATCGACGCCTCGGTGAACAAGGGCAACTCCGGTGGCCCGACCTTCGATCTCAGCGGCCAGGTCATCGGCATCAACACCGCGATCTACTCGCCGTCGGGCGGTAGCGTCGGCATCGCCTTCGACATCCCGGCCGCCACCGCAGAGCGTGTCATCAAGGACCTGAAGGAGCATGGCGAGGTCGTCCGCGGCTGGCTCGGCGTGCAGATCCAGCCGATCACCAAGGACATCGCCGACAGCCTGAACCTGAAGGAAGCCAAGGGTGCGCTCGTCAGCGAGCCGCAGGAAGACAGCCCGGCCACCGTTGCCGGCATCAAGTCCGGCGACGCCATCCTGTCGGTTGACGGCAAGACGGTCGAGGACGCCCGCAACCTGGCGCAGATCATCGCCGGCTATGCGCCGGATACGACGGTCAAGCTCAGCGTCTGGCGCGGCGGCAAGGCCGAGGAAGTCGACGTCAAGCTCGGCAAGCTTCCGGGTTCCGAGAAGCAGGCCAGCCTGAAGCAGGGTGACGAGAAGGGCGGCTCGGTCGCCGATCTCGGCCTCGCGCTGACCTCGGCCCCGGACGGCAAGGGTGTCGTGGTCGCCGACGTCGATCCGAACGGCCCGGCCGCGGATCAGGGCATCCAGACCGGCGACATCATTCTCGCGGTCGGCGGCAGTGAGGTAACGCGTCCCGGCGACGTCGAGCGTGAAGTCGTCGATGCCAAGAAGCAGGGCATGAAGGCCGTGCTGATGCGGGTCAAGTCAGGGGAGCAGACCCGCTTCGTGGCCCTGCCCTTCGGCAAGGCCTGAAAACGGCCGATGGCCGGCGAGGGACCTGTGTGAGCCCCAGTACCCTCGCTGGGCCTGGCAGGCGGGATGTTTATCCCGCCTGCCTCTTTTTCGTTGTGAGGGGCATCTGCACAACCTGGAAAAAGAGACTAACCTGCGGCCATGCGAATCCTGCTTGTCGAAGATGATCGTGAGACGGCCAGCTACCTCCTGAAGGCGTTGCGCGAGGCTGGCCATGTGCCCGACCACGCCGCCGATGGCGAGGAGGGCGCCTTCCTGCTCGATTCCAACAAGTATGACGTCATCGTCGTCGACCGGATGCTGCCCAAGAAGGACGGGCTGACGCTGGTCGAGGAGACGCGGCGCAAGGGCAACGACACGCCCGTTCTCATCCTTTCGGCGCTGGGCCAGGTCGATGATCGCGTCACGGGCCTGCGCGCCGGCGGCGACGACTATCTCGCCAAGCCCTACGCCTTCTCCGAACTGCTCGCCCGCATCGAGGTGCTGGCCCGCCGCCGCAAGCCCGGCGAAGCTGAGACGCTGCTGAAGGTCGGAGACCTCGAACTCGACCGCCTCAGCCATCTCGTCCGCCGCGGCGACATCAACATCCCGCTGCAGCCGCGCGAATTCCGCCTGCTCGAATATCTGATGAAGCATGCCGGCCAGGTCGTGACCCGCACGATGCTGCTGGAGAATGTCTGGGACTATCACTTCGACCCGCAGACCAACGTCATCGACGTGCACATTTCGCGCCTGCGCTCGAAGATCGACAAGGGCTTCGCCGAGCCGTTGCTGCATACGGTTCGTGGCGCCGGATACATGGTCCGTGACAGCGTTCGGTAAGGTCGTCCGCACGACCGCCTTCAAGCTCTCGGCCGTCTATTTCGTCGTCTTCACGGTGTTCGCCGTTGTCTTCGTCGGCTGGATCACGCGCGAGACGGATAGCTTCCTGACGCAGCAGGTGCGCGACACGATCGATGCCGAGATCGGCGTCCTGGCCGACGAGGGCCTGCGGGGCGGCCTGACGGGCATCGTCGCCGCCATCGAGCAGCGCAGCCGCATTCCCGGCGCGAGCCTGTTCGTGGTGACGGATTCGCAGGGCCGCGTCGTCGCCGGCAACGTCACCGAGGTGCCGCCGGCGCTGTTGAAGCTGAGCGGGCTCGATCCGGTCACCGTCCCCTACAAGCGGCTGGAGGGCGAATCCGGGCACCATGTCGCCATGGTCCAGGTGCTGCCGCTGCCCAACAATTTCCGCATGCTGGTCGGCCGCGACATCAGCGAGGTCGAGCGCATCCGGGACGTCATCGGCAAGGCGACGATCGGCGCGCTCGGCCTGCTCATCCTGCTCGCCCTCCTGTCCTGGTTCTTCGTCAGCCGCCGCGTGCTGAAGCGGATCGATTCCGTTACCGCCACCAGCCGCCGCATCATGGCGGGCGATCTGTCGGGTCGGCTCGAAGTGACGCCGGCCGGCGACGAGTTCGATCGCCTGGCGGAGAACCTCAACACCATGCTCGACCGCATCGAGCACCTGATGCACGGCCTCAAGGACGTCTCCGACAACATCGCGCACGATCTGAAGACGCCGCTGACGCGGCTGCGGACCCGGGTCGAGGCAACGCTGGCCGGGCCCGAGGATACGCCGACCTATCGCGCGGCGCTCGAGGCGACGATCGACGAGGCGGACCAGCTGATCCGCACCTTCAACGCGCTCCTGATGATCGCCCGCGTCGAGGCCGGCTCGCCGGATGGCGCCATCGGCCCGATCGACATCGCCACCATCGCCGCCGACGTCGTCGAGTTCTACGAGCCGGTCGCCGAGGAGGCCGGTGTCGCGCTGACGCTGACGCAGGACGAGACGCTGCCGATGGAGGGCAGCCGCGAACTGATCAGCCAGGCGCTCGCCAACCTGCTCGACAACGCGATCAAATATGTGAAGAGCGGCGAGGGCGGGCCGGAAGCCCCCGCGGTAGCCGTCGAGGCGCGCTGGATCGGCGACGACGTCGTGGTCTCCGTGTCCGACAACGGCCCCGGAATCCCGCCCGAGGAGCGCATGCATGTGCTGCAGCGTTTCGTGCGGCTGGAAAAGAGTCGTTCACAGCCAGGCAGCGGTCTCGGCCTCAGCCTTGTCGATGCGGTTGCGAGGCTTCACCATGGCGAGGTCGCCATGAGCGATGCCGGACCGGGACTCGTCGTGACGCTGCGCTTCCCCGTCCAGACCTGACGCGGAAGGACAGGGCGATGGCTGCACCGAAACCGAAATCGGCGATCGAGTCCGCCGGCCACCCGCTCGCCACCACGATCCGCGCCGATCTCCGTCCGCCGAAGGCGGCGCGCAGTCGCGAGATCCTGGGCGACCTGCAGGCGGCCGCCAAGGAGGCCGGCGTCGCTCCGGCGCTTTCGGCCCTGTTGCAGGCCAATTCCGAGCTCGGGCCCTTCCTCGCCGCCGTCTTCGACGCCTCGCCCTTCCTGCGCCAGATCGCCCTTGACGACGCGGCGCGCCTCGTCGCCATTCTGTCGGAAGATCCGGACGCGCGCTTCGCCCGCCGGATGACCGATGTCGCGGCCACGTGGCGCGACACGGACGAAGCGACGCTGATGACGACGTTGCGCCAGGCGCGTGCCGAAGTAGCGCTGCTGGTCGGCCTCGCCGATCTCGCGGGCCATTGGCCGGTCGAGCGCGTCACCGGTGCCCTGACGTCCTTCGCCGAGGCCGCCGTCTCCGCCACGGTCGATTTCCTCCTCGCCGACGCCCACCAGACCGGCAAGCTCGAGCTGTCCGATCCGGACGATCCGTCTCGCGATTCCGGCTGGATCCTGCTCGGCATGGGCAAGTGCGGCGCGCGCGAGCTCAACTATTCGAGCGATATCGACCTGATCGTGCTGTTCGATCCGGAGCGCGCCCGCCCGACCGACCGCGACGAGATCGCGGCGTTGTTCGTCAAGATGACGCGGCGGCTGGTCAAGATCCTGCAGGAGCGGACGAGCGACGGCTACGTGTTCCGCACGGATCTCAGGCTGCGGCCCGATCCGGGTTCCACCCAGGTGGCGATGTCGACGCCGGCAGCCTTCCTCTACTACGAGGCGAGCGGCCAGAACTGGGAACGCGCCGCCATGATCAAGGCGCGGCCCGTCGCCGGCGACATCGAGGCTGGCGACACCTTCCTGGCCGAGCTGGCGCCGTTCATCTGGCGCAAGTATCTCGATTTCGCCGCGATCGCCGACATCCACTCGATCAAGCGCCAGATCCACGACCATCGCGGTCACGAGCAGGTCGCGGTCGCCGGCCACAACATCAAGCTCGGCCGCGGCGGCATCCGCGAGATCGAGTTCTTCGTCCAGACGCAGCAATTGATCGCCGGCGGACGCGACCGCGAACTGCGCGGCCGCCGCACGCTCGACATGCTGAAGATCCTGGCCGCCAAGGGCTGGATCACCAGTGAAACGGCCGACGATCTCGGGCGCTGCTATCGTTTCCTGCGCGCCATCGAGCACCGGCTGCAGATGATCGCCGACGAGCAGACCCACACGCTTCCTGAGACGGAGGAGGGGCTCGAGGTCATCGCCCGCCTGATGGGCTTCAAGACGGTCAAGGCGTTCTCGAAGGACCTGGTCGCGACGCTCGAAACCGTGCGCGATCACTACATCCAGCTATTCGAGGCGGCGCCGTCGCTTTCCTCGTCGATCGGCAGCCTGGTCTTCACGGGCGACGACGAGGACCCCGAGACGGTCGCGACGCTCGCCGGTCTTGGCTATCGCAATCCGCGTGAGGTCAGCCGCACCATCCGGGGCTGGCATTTCGGCCGCTATCCGGCGATGCGCTCCGCCGCCGCGCGCGAGCGGCTGACCGAGATCACGCCGGCGCTGCTCGAGGCGCTGTCGTCGACCGACAATGCCGACGCGGCGTTCAACGCCTTCGATCGTTTCCTCGCCCGTCTGCCGGCCGGCGTGCAGCTCTTCGCGCTGCTCGGCTCCAATCCGGGCCTGCTCAATCTCCTGACGACCATCATGGGAACGGCGCCGCGCCTGGCTGAGATCGTCACGGCGCGGCCGCATGTGCTCGACGCGGTGCTCGACCCGGCCTTCTTCGGTCGCCTGCCGGACAAGGCGACGCTGTCCGCCCGCCTCGACGCCAGCCTCGCCGAGGCGGAGTCGCTCGAGGACGTGCTCGACCGGGCCCGCATCTTCGGCAAGGAGCAGAGCTTCCTGATCGGCGTCCGCGTCGTCGCCGGCTCGGTCAGCACGCGCGCCGCCGGCTCCGCCTATGCCGATCTTGCCGATCTCCTGGTCGCGACGTTGCTCGACCATGTCCGCCGCGCGCTGGAGGAACAGCATGGCCGGATCCGCGACAGCCGCATCGCGCTGCTCGCCATGGGCAAGTTCGGCGGTCGCGAGATGACGGCCTCGTCCGATCTCGACCTGATCCTGCTCTATGACTTCCCCGACAGCGAGACCGGTTCCGACGGCCCAAGGCCGCTTTCCGGCAGCCAGTATTTCGCGCGGATGACCCAGCGCCTGATCGCGGCGATCTCGGCCCAGACGGCGGAGGGCGCGCTCTACGAAGTCGATTTCCGCCTGCGGCCATCCGGCAATTCCGGCCCGCTCGCCACCCATATCCGCTCCTTCGTCGAGTACCAGAACAAGGAGGCCTGGACCTGGGAGCACATGGCGCTGACGCGCGCCCGGCCGGTCGGCGGCGATCCCAGTTTGATCGCCCAGGCCGTCGAGGACATCCGCGCCATCCTTGCGTCCCCGCATGACCCGAAGAAGGTGCAGCGCGACGTGCTCGAGATGCGCGGCCTGCTGGAAGCGGAGAAGACGGCCGAGGGGCCCTGGGACCTGAAGCAGGTGCCGGGCGGGCAGATCGATATCGAATTCATCACCCAGTATCTGCAGCTCGTGCACGGCGCCGAGCATCCGGAGATCCTGGACGCCGAGACCGAGGTGGCGCTGGCGGCTGCCTCGCGCACCGGGCTGCTGTCGCCGACCGACGCCGAGATCCTGCTGCCGGCGCTCCGGCTCTACCAGAAGCTGGTGCTGGTGCTGCGGCTTGGCGTCGACGGCCCGTTCAACCCGGCCGAGGCGCCGCGCGGGCTGCTCGGCCTGCTGGCGCGGGCCGGCGAATTGCCGGATTTCGCGACGCTCGATGCCCATGTCCAGGCGACGCAGAAGGATGTCCGCGCCGCCTTCGAGCGCATCATCGGCAAGGTTCGCAAGGCCAAGAAGGCCTAGCGATCCTGCCGACGCAACGGCCCTAGCGGGACGGTTCGGCCGAGGCGCCGAGCCGGAGGGCGACGCCGGCCGAGGCGCCGGTCGGCGGCTCGGGCTCGGTGGTCTGGGCCAGCGGCAGGCGGATCGAGACGATCGTGCCCCGGCCTTCCTGGCTGCGGATGCGCATGGCGCCGCCATGCAGCTCGGCCAGCGAGCGGGTGATGGCGAGGCCGAGGCCCGAGCCCTTGTGGCTCTTGGTGAACTGGTTCTGCACCTGTTCGAAGGGCTGGCCGAGCTTCTTCAGCGCTTCCTTCGGAATGCCGATGCCGTTGTCCTCGATCGTCAGCGTCACGGCGCTGCCGATGCGGCGGGCGCGGATGCCGATATGGCCGTTCTCCGGCGTGAACTTGACGGCGTTCGACAGCAGGTTGAGCACCATCTGCTTGACCGCGCGGCGATCGGCGTTGAGGGCGAGCCCGTCCTCGAGGTCGGACTCGATCGTCACCTTGCGGGTCGAGGCTTCCGGCGACATCACGCGCGCCGCGTCGTCGACGATCTCGTCCAGGCGCAGCGGCTCCATGTCGAGCGTCATCCGGCCGGCCTCGATGCGGGCCATGTCGAGCACATCGTTGATGACGTTGAGCAGGAAGTTGCCGCTGGCGTTGATGTCCTGGCAGTACTCGCCATATTTCGGCGAGCCGAGCGGTCCGAACAGGCCCGACTGCATGATCTCCGAGAAGCCGATGATGGCGTTGAGCGGCGTGCGCAGCTCGTGGCTGATATTGGCGAGAAATTCGGACTTGGTGCGGTTCGCGGCCTCGGCGCGGTCCTTCTGCTCCGAGTACTTCTCCGCCAGCTCGACCATCTCCTGCGCCTGCTGCTCCAGCTTCTGGCGCGACTGGCGGAGATCGGCGATCGTTGCCATCAGGCGGCGCTCGCCGTCGATCAGCTTTTCCTCGTGGCGCTTGATCGTGGTGATGTCGGTGCCGACCGAGACGAAGCCGCCGTCCTTGGTGCGGCGCTCGCTGATCTGCAGCCAGCGGCCATCGTTCAGCTGCGCCTCGAACGAGCGGGCGCCTTCCTCGGCCCGGCCCTCGCTCGGGATCTGGGCCCGCACGACCGGCTGGTGGCCAGCGCCGATGACGGTGGCGTAGGGCGTGCCCGGATGCAGGGCGCTATCCGGAATGCCGTGCAGCTGCTGGTACTTCGAGTTGCACATCACGAGCTTGTTCTCGGTGTCCCAGAGCACGAAGGCCTCCGAGATCGTCTCGATCGCGTCGCGCAGGCGAATGTCGGCGGTGCGCGAGCTCTCGGCGAGGCGCATCTGCTCGGTGACGTCCACGGCGATGCCGATGAGGTGCGGCTCGGTGCCGTCGGCGTCGACCAGTTCGACGCGGATGCGCAGCCAGACATAGCTGCCATCGGCCTTGCGCATGCGGAACATGCGGTCGACCGTGGTCTCGTTGGCCTCGTAGAGCGCCTCGACCAGGTTCATCAGGTCGCCGTCGTCGGGGTGAACGAGGCCGTTCACCTCGCCGAAGCCGAGCAGCGCGTCGCGCGGCGCCATGCCGACCAGCTCGAACATCGACTTCGACCAGAACAGGCGGCCGCGCGCGACATCCCAGTCCCACAGGCCGCAGCGGCCGCGGCGCAGCGCCGTGTCGAAGCGGTCATAGGTCTCCTGGTAGATCTGGTCGGCTTCCTGGGCCCGCGCAGACTGCGCGAAATAGCCATAGAGGATGACCAGCAGGATGCCGCTGGTGCCGATGAAGATCGAGACGTTGAGCGATACGTCGGCGCGCCAGTCGCGATAGATCGCCTGCAGCGGCGTCGCGACGGCGACGAAGCCGAGGCGGCCGTCGAGGTGGCGCAGCGTGGCGAGCGCCGGCTGGTCGCCGTCGAGGTCGACGGTGAGAACGCCGGCCCGCTCGCCGAAGATCACCAGCGGCTGCGCGCCGGAAACGATGGTGCTGAAGTCGCGGGCTTCCTCGCCGGGCGAGCGGGGCGCCGTGGCGATGACCTGACCGGTCGCATCGGCGACATAGACGCGCTGGCCGGTGGTGGTCGTCGTCGGGGGAAGGGCGTTGTCGAGCGCGTTCTGGACCGTCATCTGGTAGCGATCGGCGGGCAGCGTCGGCTCGACCTGTCCGAGCGACTGGGCGATCGAGCTCGCCACCATGCCCATCATGTCGCGCGCCTGGTTCTCGCGTTCCATGCGCAGGTCATAGAGCTGCATGAAGCGCGCGAGCGCCACGATCAGCAGGAAGATGACGATGAGGACGGGGATGCAGCGTCGCAGGATCGGCTCGGCGGCGACGAGCTTCTCATAGGCAGGCTTGGCGAGCAGCCTGGCGTGGCCCTTGATCATCTGCTTGCGTCGAAACAACATCCCGGCAATAGGCATGCGCTCGCCCGCAGACGCACTGGCTGTCTCTGCCCGCGCCATCTCGGCCCCCTGAATTTCGCTGTCATCGGGTCAGTCCCGTGCCCCGAATCACCCCCATTTGAATCGACGCGAATCACAAAGTCCAGACGCCATTAGGGTTTCGTTAAGCATAATTTTCAGGCCCGGCCGGGAGGTGGTCCCGGCCGGTCGAAAATGGCATCGAAATGGCGGATTTGCTGGGTTTTAGGCTCAGGCCAGCGTGCGCGTGACGATGTCCTGCGTATCCGGCGACAGACCTTCCGCAGCGGCGATTCGCCGGAGTGCTGATTCGGCCTTGGCGCGGCGTCCCGGCTCGAGCGCGCGCCACGAGCGGAAGCTCACCAGAATGCGCGACGTGGTCTGCGGATTGCGCTTGTCGAGATCGAGCGCGAAATCGGCCAGGAAGTCGTAGCCCGCTCCGTCGGCGCGGTTGAACTGGGTCTGGTTG
>JAEWAD010000411.1 GCA_023391905.1 Pseudomonadota bacterium
GGTTGGGAGTGGCCGAACGCCACCCACATCCAGGACCCGCTCAGCCTCAGGATGATGAGTCAGGTCTTTGCGACCGCCTTCGAGACATTGGTCGTCGCGGGCAAGACGCTGCTCGATGCGACCGGCCGCACCGATGACAACCCGGTGGTTGCCGGTGGCAATGTGCTGACCTCGGGCGGCTCGCTGCCGCTCGAGCTCGCACTGACGCTGCAATCGGTCGGGCCGGGCCTCGCCCATCTCGCCCGCAACATCTTGAACCGCATCGTACTGATCGCCAATGGCGGCCGCGGCGTGCTGCCCACCAACCTCGTCTCCGAGGAGACCGACGCCACCGGCTTCGGCCCGCTGGTGAAGCTCGCCGGCGACCTCGCCAGCCGTGTCATGGGCGAACTCGCGCCCGTCTCCGCCATGCCGCTCTTGATCGCCGGCGGCATGGAGGACGAGGCGATGTTCGCGCCCTTGATCGTCGAGCGGCTGAACCGCCAGATCTCGGCTTTGCGCATGATGACGGCGATCGAGGCGCTGCTGGCGGCGCAGGGACTGGACATGCAGCGGTTGAAGCCGACGGGGCTGGTCGCCATCGTGCATGCCTGCGTCCGCTCGGAAGTCGCCTTCCTCGACAAGGACCGGGCGCTGTCGCTCGACATCGAGACCATCGAGCGCAACCTTTTCCAGCCGGCGCTCTTGGAAACGGTCAGGAATTTCTACGAATCCATCACCACGGACGAACTCATTTTCTCGCGTTGACGTGAGCGTCACCCTAAGAACAATCGGGACCTGAACCAGCGACTGAAGAGGAATTCAGCCATGAAAGCCTTGAAGACCATCGTGGCGGCAGCCGCGATCCTCGCATCCGTCGGCGCCGCGCAGGCGGCCGATGTCGTCGTCTCCTCGAAGATCGACACCGAGGGCACGCTGCTCGGCAACGTCATCGCGCAGGTGCTGGCGGCGAACGGCATCTCGGTCGAGGACCGCATCTCGCTCGGCGGCACGCCGGTGGTGCGCAAGGCGATCACGGCCGGCGAGATCGACATCTATCCCGAATATACCGGCAACGCCGCCTTCTTCTTCAACAAGGCGGACGATCCGCTCTGGAAGGACGCGGGCAAGGGATACGAGGAAGCGAAGAAGCTCGACTACGACGCCAACAAGATCGTCTGGCTGGCGCCGTCGCCCGCCAACAATACCTGGGCGATCGCCCTGCGCGGCGAGGCGGCGAACGCCAACAAGCTGAAATCGCTCACCGATTTCGGCAAGTGGGTGACGGATGGCGGCAAGGTCAAGCTGGCCGGCTCGGCCGAGTTCGTCAACTCCGCGGCGGCGCTGCCGGCCTTCCAGACCGCCTATGGCTTCACGCTGAAGCCGGAGCAGCTCCTGGTGCTCTCGGGCGGCGACACCGCCGCGACGATCAAGGCGGCGGCGGAGCAGACCGACGGCGTCAACGCCGCCATGGTCTATGGCACGGACGGCGCGATCTCGGCCGCCGGCCTCGTCGTGCTCGACGACGACAAGGCCGTACAGCCGGTCTACGCGCCGGCGCCGATCGTCCGCGAGGAGGTGCTGAAGAAATTCCCCAAGATCGCGGAGGTCCTGCAGCCGGTGTTCGCGCAGCTCGACCTGAAGACGCTGCAGGATCTGAACGGCCGCATCCAGGTCGGCGGCGAGCCGGCCAAGGAGGTGGCCAAGAGCTGGCTGACCCAAAAGGGCTTCCTGAAGTAGAGCGGCCCGCCTTCCGCCGGCCATGCTTCACGTGAAACCGGTGCGGCGGCGCAGCGGCGCCGCACCGGGTTAACGACGCAGCCATGCGTTAACCTCCCGTTAGCCAATATCACCTTGCGGCAGGGGAATTTCGTCCTAAGCTCCGAGTTCGCGCCGGACCGCCCGGACGGCGCGCCATGCGGCCCCGGCTCCTGCCAAAGAAGGGATCAACCGGCTTGACGGACGCCAGCCAGACCGCCGCTGCCCCGGTCCCCCTCTCCGCCCGCCTCGACCGGGTCGGCGTCGTGGTGGCGCTGATCGCCATCGTCGGCATGGACTGGCAGCCCTTCGCGACGCTGAAGCCGAACCGGCTGGTCTCCGGCCAGGGGCTCGGCCTCGGCTCGGCGCTGCCGACGTTCTGGGCGGCGATCGGCATCGGCGTCCTGTCGCTCGCCACCATCCTCGCCGTGCTGCGCACCGGCGCGCGGCTGCGGCTCGCCACCGGCGTCGTCTCGCTGCTCATGCTCGCGCTGCTGATCGGCCTGGTGCCGGCGCATGTCGTGCCGCCGGACAACAGCTTCGCCCGCGTCTCGCCGGGCGCCGGCTTCTGGCTGATGGCGCTCGCCTTCGCGGTGCTGACCACCGACGCCATCGCCAAGCTGAAGCTCGGTCCCCTCGCCCGGCTGCTCCTGCTGGCGGCGGCGATCGCCGCCACGGCGCTGATCCTCGGCTCCGGCCACTGGGACGGGCTGTCGATCCTGAAGGAATACGCCACCAACGCCGACAAGTTCTGGCGCGAGGGACGGCAGCACATCCTGCTCGCCGTCGCCTCGCTCGCCGCGGCGATCGTCGTCGGCCTGCCGCTCGGCATCGCCTGCCACCGCCACGCGAGCTTGCGCGGCGTCACGCTGCCGGTCCTCAACATCATCCAGACCGTGCCGTCGATGGCGATGTACGGGCTGATGATCGTGCCGCTCGGCCTGTTCGCCGCCTCGTTCCCGATCGCCGCCCAGCTCGGCATCCGCGGCATCGGCACGGCGCCGGCGCTGATCGCGCTGTTCCTCTATTCGCTGCTTCCCGTCGTCGCCAACACCGTGGTCGGCCTCGCCGAGGTGCGGCGCTCGGTGGTCGAGGCGGCCGAGGGCATGGGCATGACGAAGCACCAGCGCCTGATGCAGGTCGAGCTGCCGCTGGCGCTGCCCGTCATCCTGACCGGCATCCGCATCGTGCTGGTGCAGAATATCGGCCTCGTCACCATCGCGGCGCTGATCGGGGGCGGCGGCTTCGGCACCTTTGTCTTCCAGGGCATCGGCCAGGCGGCGACCGACCTCGTCCTGCTCGGCGCCGTACCGACCATCGCGCTCGCCTTCACCGCGGCCGTCCTGCTCGACGCCGTCATCGAGCTTACCGAAAGGCGCCGGCTTTGATCGAACTCGACCATGTCAGCCGCCGCTTCGGCGAGCAGCTCGCCGTCGACGACGTCTCGTTCCACGTCGAGCGCGGCACCATCACGGTAATCGTCGGCACGTCGGGCTCCGGCAAGTCGACGACGCTCCGGATGATCAACCGCCTGATCGAACCGACTTCCGGCACGATCACCATCGACGGCAAGGACACGACCGCCGTCTCCGGCGAGGAGCTGCGGCGCGGCATCGGCTATGTCATCCAGGGCAACGGCC
>JAEWAD010000431.1 GCA_023391905.1 Pseudomonadota bacterium
CACCACGGACGACCTTCGGTTCCGCGTCCTCCACCAGGGCGAGGAAGTGGCAAACCTGCCGATCAAGGAACTGGGCGACGAGGCGCCGGAATACGACCGGCCCTGGCGCGAGCCGGGCAAGCCCGCTCCCCTGCCCGCCTCGCTGGTCGCCGAGCCGAACGATTACGGCTTGGCGCTCCTCAAGCTCGTCGGTTCGCCGAACCAGTCGAGCCGGCGCTGGGTCTACGAGCAGTACGACACCCTGATCCAGGGCAACTCGCTGCAGATCCCCGGGGGCGACGCCGGTGTCGTCCGCGTCGAGGGTCACCCCACCAAGGCGCTAGCCTTCTCCTCCGACGTCACGCCGCGCTACGTCGAGGCCGATCCGTTCGAGGGCGGCAAGCAGGCGGTTGCCGAATGCTGGCGCAACATCACCGCCACCGGCGCCGAGCCGCTGGCTGCCACCGACAACCTGAATTTCGGCAATCCCGAGAAGCCCGAGATCATGGGCCAGTTCGTCGGCGCCATCGAAGGCATCGGCGCCGCCTGCCGCGCGCTCGACTTCCCGATCGTCTCCGGCAACGTGTCGCTCTACAACGAGACCAACGGCGTCGGCATCCTGCCGACCCCGGCGATCGGCGGCGTCGGTCTGATGCCTGATATCGACGCGATGGCGACGATCGCCTTCAAGAACGCCGGCGACGTCATCGTCCAGATCGGCCGCGACGGCACGCATCTCGGCCAGTCGCTCTACCTGCGCGAGATCCTCGGCCGCGAGGAAGGCACGCCGCCGACCGTCGACCTCGCCGAGGAGCGCCGCGTCGGCGACCTGGTGCGCGGCCTGATCCGCTCTCACCTCGTCACCGCCTGCCACGACGTCTCCGATGGCGGCCTGCTGGTCGCGCTGGCCGAGATGGCGATGGCGCGCGGGCTCGGCGCCGCGGTCACCATTCCCGAGGGCGCCGCGACGCGGCACGGCTTCCTGTTCGGCGAGGACCAGGCGCGCTATGTCGTCAGCGTCTCGCCTTCGGTACTCGACGCGGTCACCGCGGCGGTCGCCGAAGCCGGCGTCGACGTCAGGGTTCTCGGCACGGTCGGTGGCGAGATGTTGGATGTCTCGGGGATCACCACCATATCTGTTGCAAAGCTGAAGCAGGGCCACGACAATTGGTTTCCTGACTTCATGGCCGTGAGCGACTGATTTGCGAACGGTCGGTTTGGTGGCTGAGGGGATTTTCCATGCCTATGGACGCACGCGACATTGAGGCTCTGATCAAGGAGGCTCTGCCGGACGCGACGGTAACCATCCGCGATCTCGCGGGCGACGGGGACCATTATGCTGCCGAAGTTGTGTCGGAATCCTTCCGCGGCAAGAACCGCGTCCAGCAGCACCAGATGATTTATGCTGCGCTCAAGGGCAATATGGGCGGCGTCCTCCACGCCCTCGCCCTGCAGACGAGCGCCCCCGACTGAGTTCGGCCGCGGCCGAGAAAAGGAAGTTTGAGATGAGCGATATCCAGGCCTTCATTCAGAACGAGGTCTCTTCGAACGACGTGGTGCTCTTCCTGAAGGGCACGCCGGCCTTCCCGCAGTGCGGTTTCTCCGGCCAGGTCGTCCAGATCCTCGATTTCCTCGGCGTCGACTACAAGGGCATCAACGTGCTCGCCGACGCGGAAATCCGCCAGGGCATCAAGGATTTTTCCAACTGGCCGACGATTCCGCAGCTCTACGTCAAGGGCGAGTTCGTCGGCGGTTGCGACATCGTCCGCGAGATGTTCCAGTCGAACGAGCTTCAGCCGTTCCTGGTCGAGAAGGGCATCGCGGTCGCGCAGTCGGCCTGATCGCTTTCTTCACCGAGTCGTTCGATCCGCGCGCAGGCCTGCGCGCGGATCTTTTTTTTCGCGCAGCCCCGATTTTCCGGGCGTCGCGCATCAGATCATCCCAATAGATCGTCGAAATCGACCGCGCCTCGGAACCGCTCCTGACGTCGACCGTTGATGATCATCGGTCTGAACCGCCCGGATCCGGATCAATCGCGGATCGAACATCGTCGCGGTTCCTGCTCTCGAACCGACAGGAGCGAGACAATGCTTAAGGCTACGAACACTGTTCTCAGGACCGGCCTGGCGGCGGCCATCGTTGCCACGTCGTTTCTTGCAGCCCCGATCGCGGCGCAGGCCCAGTCCGGCGCACGTTCGGATGGCTCCTTCCAGCTTGCCGAGCATCGCGGCGGCTGGCACGGCGGCAATCGGGACTGGCGCCGTCACGGCAACCGCTACTACGGCAACCGGTATTACGGCGGACGCTACTATGGCGGCCGTGGCTACTACTACAACGACAACAACTGGGGTGGCGCCGCAGCGGCCGGCATTATCGGACTCGCCGCCGGCGCGATGATCGCGAATTCGATGAACCAGCCGCGCTACTACAATGGCGGCTATGGCGGCGACTATTATTCCTATTGCTCTAGCCGCTACCGTTCGTTCAATCCGCGAACCGGCACCTATACCGGCTATGACGGCTATCAGCATCGCTGCGTGATGCCGTGATGGCCTGACATCGAGACTGCGACGGCCGGCTCTGCCGGCCGTTTCCTTATGCTTCGGCCGGCTTTCCCACCAGGCCCGCGAAATCGAACAGGTTCCGGTCGAGCAGGTGCGAAGGATTGGTGTTGCCGAGCGCCTTCAGCATCGTCTCCTTGCGGCCCGGCGCCTGCTTTTCCCAATCCGCCAGCATCTGCTTGATGACGTTGCGCTGGAGGCCCTCCTGCGAGCCGCACAGGTCGCAGGGGATGATCGGGAACTGCATCGCCGACGCGAAGCGGGCGATGTCGTCCTCGGCCGCATAGGCGAGCGGCCTCAGCACCAGCGTCTCGCCATCCTCGTTGAGGAGCTTCGGCGGCATGGTGGCAAGCTTCCCGCCATGGAAGAGGTTCAGGAAGAACGTCTCGAGGATGTCCTCGCGGTGATGACCGAGCACCACGGCCTGGCATCCCTCCTCCCGCGCGACGCGGTAGAGATGGCCGCGCCGGAGCCGCGAACAAAGCGCGCAATAGGTCTTGCCGGCCGGGATCTTCGAGGTGACGATCGAATAGGTATCCTGCCGCTCGATCCGATGCGGCACACCGAGCTCCGTCAGGTAGTTCGGCAGCACGTCGGCGGGAAAGCCGGGCTGCGCCTGGTCGAGGTTGCAGGCGAGCAGGTCGACCGGCAGCATGCCGCGCCACTTCAGGTCGAGCAGCAGCGCCAGCAGCGTGTAGCTGTCCTTGCCGCCCGAGAGGCAGACCAGCCAGCGATCGCCCGGTCGCACCATGGCGAAATCGTCGAGCGCCTGCCGGACCTGACGGATCAGGCGCTTGCGCAGCTTGCCGAACTCGACGCTGTCCGGCCCCTTGCGGAACATCGGATGACAGGCGTCGGCGGCCAGATCCGCCTCGTCCAGCTCGGCCTCGCGCGCGATCACATCGGACATCGGAAACTCCTCGAATTCGGCACCCTTGTGCCCGGATGCGCGCATCGGCGCAACGAGGAATGACGGCGACACCCAACCACATCGTTAAACCGAATGGTTGACCATGGGCGCCACTGGCGTTATTAAACCGTATGGTTCACCAAGACTCCGCCAGACTCGATCGCCTGTTCCACGCCCTGTCCGATCCGACCCGGCGCGCCATGCTGCGGCAGCTTGCCGACGAGGAACGGAAGATCGGCGATCTCGCCAGGCCATTCGCCATGTCGTTTGCCGCCGCCTCCAAGCATGTGCGCGTGCTGGAGAGCGCGGGGCTGGTCAGCCGCCGCGTCGAGGGCCGTGCCCATATCTGCCGCATCGAGGCCGCCCCGCTGGCGGAGGCGGAGGCCTGGCTCAGCTTCTACGCGCAATTCTGGAGCCGCCGCCTCGACACCCTCGAGGCACTGCTGCAGGCGGCACCGGATCCGACCTTGCCCGCAACGGAGGAGAAGACATGACGCTGCACATCGCCCTGACCAGCGTATTGGTCGACGACCAGGCCAAGGCCCTCGCCTTCTATACCGACGCGCTCGGCTTCCGGCTCAAGCACGATTTTCCCATCGGCGGCGCCCGCTGGCTGACGGTGGTTTCGTCGGCCAAGCCGGAGGGAACCGAGCTCCTGCTGGAACCGATGGGCTTCGAACCGGCGCGCGTCTACCAGAAGGCGCTGTTCACGATGGGCATCCCGGCGGCGGCCTTCGCCGTCGACGACATCAACGCGGAGCATGCCCGGCTGACGGCCAACGGCGTCCGCTTCCGCTCGGAGCCCTTCCGACCCGCGTCGGGGCCCGCCATCGCCCTCTTCGAGGACGGCTGCGGCAACCTGATCCAGATCTTTGAGGCCCCGCAGGCGGAGCAGGCAGCATGAGCGACTACGGCACGATCATCGCCCCGGGCACGATCCGGTTTGAACGCCTCCTGCCCGGCCCGATCGAGCGGGTGTGGAGCTTCCTCGTCGATTCCGACAAGCGCGGCCAGTGGCTGGCAAGTGGCGTCATGGAGCCACGCGCCGATGCCCGCTTCGCCCTTACCTTCCACCATGCCAGCCTGTCGCCGAACATCGCGCCCACGCCGGAGCGCTTCAGGGCCATGGAGAACGGCGCCACCAGCCAGCATCGCGTCCTCCGTGCCGAGCCGCCGCGGCTGCTGAGCTTCACCTGGAGCGCCGAAGCGGAGGCACCTTCGGAGGTGACGTTCGAGCTGGAACCGGTGGGCGACAAGGTGCGGCTGGTGCTGACCCACCGGCGCCTGCCGAGCGGCGAAATGATCAATACCGCCGGCGGCTGGCACACCCATCTCGCCATCCTGGCGGACAAGCTTTCGGGCCGGACGCCACCTTCGTTCTGGACCCTGTTCGAGGGCATCGAGGCGGAGTATGGCCGGCGCCAGGCGGCGG
>JAEWAD010000471.1 GCA_023391905.1 Pseudomonadota bacterium
CAGAAGCGCATCGTCGGCGCCGACGAAGGAGAGATCGTCCGGGATCGACAGGCCGAGCAGCCGCACCGCCTTCAGCGCGCCATAGAAGATGTCGCTGCCGGCGGCGAGGATCGCGGTCGGCGGGTTCGGCCCTGTGAGCAGATCATGCGTCTCGGCGGCGCCGCGTTCGGCGCTCTGGATGCGGGCTCGGATCAGCCATTCGTCGACCGGCAGACCGGCCTTTTCCAAGGCGCGGCGGAAGCCGGTGACGCGGTCGCGACCGGGGCGGATGTTGTGCGAGGCAGTGATCAGCCCGATGCGACGGTGGCCGAGCTGCAGCAATTGCCCGACGACGGTCTCGATCGGCTGGATGTGCTCGCTGTAGACGACGTCGGCCTCGACGGGGATGTCGCGGTCGAGCACCACGACGGGCACGCCCATGCGCCGGAGCTCCTCGATCGTGCCGGTCGCCGTCTCGTCCGACAGCGTGACGATCAGCCCGTCCATGCGGCGCTGGCGCGCGGCCTGCAGGAACTCGATCTCGCGCGCCGGCGAGCGGTTCGACGAGAAGGCGAACAGCATGTAGCCTTCCGGCGCGAATACCGCTTCCGCTCCCTGCGCCACGCGGGCGAAGACCTGGTTGGTCATGTCCGGGATCAGGAAGCCGATCGTCTTGGTCTGGTTGGTGCGCATGGCGCGCGCCGCGGCATTCGGCTGGTAGCCGAGCTCGGCCATCGCGGCCTGCACCCGGGCCCGCGTCTCCGGCGCGACGCGCGGGCTGTCGCTGGCGACGCGCGACACCGTGCCGATCGAGACCCCCGCGGCCGCCGCCACTTCGTGGATGGTCGGCTGGCGCCGGCCGCCGGCCGGCATCTTGCCTGACATAACGTTTACATCCCCAACCGGTTTTCAGGCGGACAGGTCTCGCGAGACCGAGCAAGAAGCCAAGAACAATTCCCGGCAGGTTGCCACTCAGACCGCCAAGAATCAAGGCGGATCGCCATGCCGCAGGGGGCGCCCCACATCCCCGGCAAATCCACCGCGATCGTGTTGACGTTTACACATCGATCCCGTTCTATGCGCGCATGGGCCTGCGGGAGGGCGGTTGATTCACGTCCTTGGTTTCGACGCGCCGGCGGGCCGAGGACAGGGAGATGACCATGGATCCTTTCAAGCGCCGGCAACTGGGCCGGACCGACGTGATGCTGCCGCAGATCGGCTTCGGCGCGGCGCCGCTCGGCGAGCTGTTCACCAAGGTGACGGATGCGGATGCCGAGACGACTCTGCAGACCGCCTGGGACGCCGGTGTCCGCTACTATGACACCGCCCCGTGGTACGGCCGCGGCCAGAGCGAGCACCGCGTCGGCCGCTTCCTCTACAAGCAGCCGCGCGAGGACGTGATCCTGTCGACCAAGGTCGGTCGCATCCTGCGCGCGCCGATCCAGAAGCCCGACGAGTTCGACACCGGCTTCTGGTCCGGCGGCCTGCATTTCGACCACTACTTCGACTACAGCTATGACGGCGTCATGCGGGCCTATGAGGACAGCCTCCAGCGCCTCGGCATGAATCGGATCGACACGCTCGTCATCCACGACCTCGACTGGTGGCATCGCGGCCCGGAATCCATGGTGCAGGCCGGCTTCACCCAGCTCGCCAATGGCGGCTTCCGCGCGCTCGCCGAGCTGAAGGCGGCCGGCCGCATCCGCGCCATCGGCGCCGGCATCAACGAGCTCAAGCTGATCCCGCGCTTCCTCGAGATGTTCGAGATGGACTTCTTCCTGCTGGCGCTGCGCTACACGCTCGGCGAGCAGGAGACGCTGACCGAGGAGCTGCCGCTCTGCGTCGAGCGCGGCGTCGGCATCATCATCGGCGGCGTGTTCTCGTCCGGCCTCTACGCCACCGGCCCGGTCCCGGGCGCGAAGTACAACTACTTCGAGCCGACGGCTGAGGTGCTGGAGAAGGCGCGCCGCGTGGCCGAGGTCTGCAAGCGCCACAACGTGCCGCTGCCGGCCGCAGCCCTGCAATTCCCGCTGCACCACCCCGCCGTCGCCTCGGTCATCCCCGGCGCCTTCAAGCCGGAGCAGGTGACGACCAATCTCGATCTGGTCCGGATGGAGATCCCGACCGACCTCTGGGCCGAGCTGAAGCATGAAGGCCTGATCCGCGCCGACGCCCCGACGCCGTAGGCGTCCGGTTCATGACATCCCCTCTCCCGCGAACGGGAGAGGGGAAGAACACTCAATAGGTGGCGCGGCCGCCCGAAAGATCGAAGGTGGCGCCGGTGGTGAAGGAATTCTCCTCCGAGGCCAGGAAGCAGATCATCGTCGCGGCTTCCGCGAGTTCCAGCATGCGGCCGCGCGGGATCTTGCCGAGGATGTAGGCGATGTGCTCGGGCGCCTGTGCCATCGCGCCGGCCGTGCGGGCCACCGCCGGGGTCACGGCGTTGACGGCAATGTTCTGGCCGGCGAGTTCCTTGCCGAGCGACTTGGTCAGCGCCAGCACGCCGGCCTTGGTGGCCGAATAGGCGACCGCGTTCGGATTGCCCTCCTTGCCGGCGATCGAGCTCAGATTGACGATGCGGCCATAGTTGCGCGCGATCATGTGCGGTACCACCGCGCGGCAGCAATGGAACGTGCCGTTCAGGCCGACATGCACGACGTCGCTGAAGACCTCCGGCGGATATTCCCAGGTCGGCATGTTGGGGCCGACGATCGCGGCATTGTTGATCAGCACGTCGATCTGGCCGAAGGCGGCGAGCGTCGCCTCGACGCCGCGCTCGACCGAGGCGAGATCGCCGATATCGACCGCGAAGCCGGCGACCTTGTCGCCGCCGATCTCTTCCACGGCGCGCGCCAGTAGCGCCGCGTCGCGATCCCAGATCGCCACCTTGCCGCCGGAGGCCAGCAACCGCTCGACGACCGTGCGGCCGATGCCCTGGGCGCCGCCGGTCACCACGGCGACGCGATCGTTGAAGTCGTATTGGATCATCCCGATGTCCCCTGCCGACGGGCCGGACGGCGCCGCGGTCACGCTATGAAAAAGCCCGCGACGGGCCGAAGCGCGTCGCGGGCGAGAGAGTAGCGATGGCGGATCAGAAGTTGAATTCGCCGATATTCGCCTTGTCGAAGGTGGTGAGATCGGCCTGCGTCTTGATCACGCTGTTCTCGCCGACGGTGACCGTGCCGAGCCCCTCGACCTCGAAGGTCGTGCCGGCTTCGTTCTTGATCGAGCCATCCTTGACGCCGACGGCGAAATGGGCGGCGAGCAGGCCCTGGTTGTAGGGGCTCCAGAGCTGGAACGCCTCGACCGTGCCGTTCTCGATGAAGCGGCGCATCTGGTTCGGCGTGCCGAGGCCGACGACCTTGACCTGGTCGGCCTTCTTCGCCGTCTCGACGACCTGGGCGGCCGCCGCCACGCCGACGGTGGTCGGCGAGATGATGCCCTTCAGGTTCGGATAGTTGGCGAGCAGGGCTTCGGTCTCGGTGGTCGACTTCTGCGGGTCGTCATCGCCATAGGCGATGGTGACCAGCTTCATCTTGGCGTATTTCGGATCCTTCTCGAGGCTGTCCTTCATCGCCGCGATCCAGACATTCTGGTCCGGCGCGTCGGTGGTGGCCGAGAGGATGGCAATCTCGCCCTCATAGCCGATCTGCTTGCCGAGCAGCTCGACCTGCGACGGGCCGGTCTTGGTGAAATCAACCGGCAGGATGGCCGCGTCGCGGTGCGTCTCGTTGCCCGGCATGTCGGAATTGACCGACAGGATGATCGTTCCCTTGGAACGGGCGCGGTCGAACACCTGGTTCAGCGCGTCGGGGCTGTTCGGCGAGATCGCGACGACGTTGACGCCGCGCTGGATCTGCGCGGTGACGAACGGGATCTGCGAGGTGGCTTCGGCCGAGGCCGGCGCCACGGTGGTGAACTCGCAGCCGAGCTTCTTGCAGCCGTCCTCGAAGCCCTTGATGATCGAATCGAAGTACGGGTTGCCCGTGTTCTTCGGGATGTAGACGATCGAGACCGGATCGGCCGCCTGGGCCGCGCCGGCGAACAGCGCGGCGCCGAAGGCGGCGGCGAGCATCAGATTTCTTCTCAGCATAGTCAGTTCCTCCCAGTTGCTGACAGACGGATCCCGCTCGGCATTTCACCGCTCCTAACGAGCGATGAAATGCCCAACTCCTTGATTGGTCGCGTTTTCTTCACGCGAACCGGTGTCCACTTCGCTTGAAAACGCTACCTCTGGCTGCGGGCATAGATGGCGTTGGTCATGATGATCGAGACGATGAGCAGCAGGCCCATCACGGTGAGCTGCGCGTTGATGGCGATGTTGGCGACGGTCATGCCGGTGGCGATGATGACCAGCAGCCAGGCGGCCAGGAAGGTGCCGAGGATCGAGCCGCGGCCGCCGAAGATGTAGGTGCCGCCGAGCATGACGATCAGCACCATGGTGAGCTCGGCGCCGGAAGCGAGGTCGTAGCGGACCGAGCCGAGCCGCGAGGCGACCATCAGGCCGGCGATCGAACTGACGAGCCCGGAGGCGATGAACAGGCCCATCTTGATCCGCCGCACGCGGATGCCGGCATGGATGGCGGCGATCTCACTGGTGCCGATCTGGTAGATCTGGCGGCCATAGATGGTGATGCCGAGGAACAGGCCGAGCAGGACCGAGGCGGCGACGAAGACCAGCACCGGCACCGGCACGATGCCGACCATGCGGTAGTCGATGCCGACGAACCAGCTCGGGAAGCCACCGATCGACTTGTCGCCCGCCAGAACCTGCGCCAATCCCCGGAAGAGAATGAGCGTGCCAATGGTGACGATGATCGACGGCAGCCGCAGCACGGTGACGAGAAACCCGTTGAAGGCGCCCATGACGAGGCCGGCCAGCAGGCTGACCCCGATCGCGACCGGCATCGGCAGGCCCGCCTTGAAGGCGGTTCCGAACAGGCAGGCGGAAAGCGCCATCTGGGCGGCGGGCGACAGGTCGATCTCGCCCGAGATGATGACCAGCGTCAGCACCAGCGCGACGATGGCGAACTCGATGTAGTAGGTCGAACTCTCCAGGATGAAGCCGAGATCGGCGAAGAAGGGCGACAGCCGGCTGGCGACGATCGTCGCGACGACGAGCAGCACCAGCGTGACGGTCTCGGGCCGGATCAGCAGTACCTGCCAGCGCGGCCGCGGCGCGGCAGCCTCGCGCACGACGATGGTCGGCGTGGCCGTGGACGGCGTGGGCTTGTCGATGGAGTTCATGCGCCACCTCGGGCGAGCAGGCCGCGCAACCCGCCCTGGCGGACGGTGCGGTCGATGACGAGGGCGATCAGGATGATGCCGCCATAGATGGCGTTCTGCCAGAAGCCGGAGACGCCGAGGATCGGCAGCGCCACCTGGACCGAGCCGAGCAGCAGCACGCCGAGCACCGTTCCCAGCACCGATCCGACGCCGCCATTGATCGAGACGCCGCCGATGACGACCGCCGCAATGACGGTGAACT
>JAEWAD010000506.1 GCA_023391905.1 Pseudomonadota bacterium
GGTTGGCGCCGGCACCGTCACGAAGCACACCGCGGTCGGCGTGCCGACGGCGATGTCCTGGCCGAGATGGCTGAGGCCGCCATCGTCGGGATCGACGGCGAACAGTGCGATGCTGTCGCTGTCCTGGTTGGCGACGGCGAGCGTGCGGCCGTCGGGCGCGAAGGCGAAGTGGCGGGGAGTCTTGCCGCCGCTCGCCACCGTCGTTCGCAGCCGGGCGATGCCGTCGTCGCCGATCTTGAAGATCGACAGGCTGTCATGGCCGCGGTTCGCGACATAGAGGAAGCGCCCGTCGGGGCCGAGCCGGATCTCCGAGCAGTGATTGCCGGAGCGCGCGCTGTCGGCCACCGTCGGCGTCACGTCGAGCACGGTGAATTGGCCCGTCTCCGCGTCGAAGGCGAGCGAGGCGACGGTCGAGGCAAGCTCGTTGACGACATAGGCGAACGGCTTCGACGGATGGAACACGAAATGGCGGGGGCCGGACCCCGGCGGCAGCGCGGTCTCGCCCGCTTTCTCCAGCGTGCCGGCCGCCGCGTCGAGGCGATAGGTGACGAGACGGTCGATGCCGAGGTCGCTGACGACGACGAAGCGGTTGTCGGGCGTCGCCAGCACGCAATGCGCATGCGACCGGTCCTGGCGGGCCGGGTCGTGCCCCTTGCCGGGATGGGCCGCCGAGCCCGAGGCCGGCGCCAGGCCGCCATCGGCGCGGAGCGGGAAGACGGCGACCGACTGGTTGGGCTGCTCGGTCTCGGGCAGCATCATGTAGTTGGCGAGCAGCAGGTTGCGGCCGGAGCGGTCGACGCTCGCATGCGCGGTGATGCCGCCGAGCGCCGACTGGCGGTTGATATAGGCGAGCTTGCCGCTGGCGGGATCGATGCGGTAGGCGCTGATCAGGCCCTCGTTCCACTCCATCACCTCGCTCGTCGCATAGAGCGTGGCGCCGTCGGCAGCCGCGGCGAGGAAGGTCGGGTTCTCGATGCCGGCCTGGGTTGCGACGAGCGTCGCGGTCGCCGTGTCCGCATCGAAGGCGAAGACGGAGATGCCGCGCGCATTGGCCGAGGCAAAATAGGGGGTCGGACGACTGCAGCCGCCGACATAGACGAATACCTTTTGCTCAGCCAAGACGATGCTCCCCCCGAACGCGGCCATGTTGCCGTCCCGGTCGGTACGATAGCCATTTTCGGCCGGCCTCGTCACGGACCATTCGCGTTATTCAGGGTTGCGAAAGGCAAAGCTGCACTTTTCGTTCCGCATGGTGCGACGGCGACGGCCGGCGCAATTTCGCCATCTGGGCCGGCATAAGCTTCTGTCTGCATACGAAGTGTTGGCGGGAGACCGACATGTCCGGATCCATGCAGCGAAAACGGCGGAAACGCTGGACAGCTCGTTCCCTTAGCCGGCGATCCATGCTCTAGATCGCCGCGCCTGCCTCCGGGCAGGGCACCGACGCAGGCTGGTCGACGACCAGGAGGTTAATTCGTGATCCTTCCATTCGGGCAACGCCTCGCCATGCCCGCGCAATATGGGCTGACCTGCCTGTTCGTGCTGCCCTGCTTCGCGCTCCGCCTGCAATGGCCCTGGCACAGCTTCTCCTTCTTCCTGTTCGCGCCGGCGGTCTTGCTGGGAGCCGCCCTGTTCGGCCGCGGCCCGGCCGTGCTCGCCACCGCGCTGACTTCGCTGCTCGCCGTCTTCTTCTGGCTCGAGCCGATCTACACTTTCCGCATGTCGTCGCAGCAGGTGCCGCCGCTGGTGCTCTACGCGCTGGTCTGCGCCGGCATCGTCGCGCTCTGCGAATGGTCGCGCGCCGCGCTCAACCGGGATCGCCGCGCCGCCCTTGCCGAGCAGCGCGCCGCGGCCGGCGCGCGCTTCGACGGCATCGATTTCTGGCGCGGCCTCATCCTCTGCACCATCTTCGTCAACCATGTGCCCGGGAACGTCGTCGAGGCGATCACGCACCGAAATTTCGGCGTCTCGGATTCGGCCGAGGCCTTCGTCTTCCTGTCGGGCATGTCGCTGGCGCTCGCCTACGGCCATCGCCTCCAGCCCGGCGCGCAGACCGGCGTTCTCCTGGCGTTGCTGCGGCGCGTGCTGAAGCTCTACGGCGTCCATGTCGCGCTTTCCTTCGCGGCGATCGCCATCTTCTCGGCCGGCGCGCTCTACTGGCGCGATCCGAGCCTGATGAAGGGGCTCGGCTTGCAGCTCTATGTCAATGACGCCTGGACCTGCCTGATCGGCATCCTGACGCTCGGCCACCAGCTCGGCTATTTCAACATCCTGCCGCTCTATCTGGTGCTGATCCTCGCAGTACCGGCGCAGCTCTGGCTGGCGCGGATCGACATCGGGCTGATGCTGGTCGTCTCGGCACTCCTCTATGCGGTGGCGCGCGGCTTCGGCTGGAACCTGCCCAACTGGCCGGGGCAGGGCGGCTGGTTCCTCAATCCCTTCACCTGGCAGTTCGTGATGGCGATCGGCGTCGCCGCCGGGCTGACCTTGCGCCGGACGGGCACGGTCCCGATTCAGCCGGCGCTGGTCGCCGTCGCCACCGCCGTCGTGGTCATCGGCTTCCTGATCTCGCCGAGCGGGCCGGGCGCCGTCCGCAACTGGATCGGCGTGCATGGCCATCTCGACGTCAACAAGTCGGCACTCGGCCTGACGCGGCTGACGCATTTCCTGGCGCTCGCCTACGTCATCCATGCCTCCGGGCTGACGAAGCTCTGCCGCCGCCTGCCGGCTTTCGCGCCGCTCGCCGCCATCGGCCGGCACGGGCTGCTGATGTTCGCGCTCCTCTCGCTGCTGTCGGCGGTCGGCCAGGTGCTGGTGAGTCATATGCGCGCCGGCGCGCTGTTCGACATCGTCTTCCTGGGCGGCGGGCTGGTCCTGCTCTGGGT
>JAEWAD010000511.1 GCA_023391905.1 Pseudomonadota bacterium
CTTTCCGCCTGTGACGGCCGCTTCGGCGGGCTCGCCGTGCTGCCGCTGCATCCGCGGGCCGGCGACCCGGCCGTCCGCGTGCTGGTGCGCGGGGTCAAGGGCAGCCGCGGCCCGTTCCGCCTGCTGCCCGGGCTGGTCCTGCATGGCGAGGCCGGCTCGGCCTTCCTGCCGGGGCCGGCCGCCATCCTGCGCGACGGCGCGTCGCTCGGGGATGTCCATCCTTCCTGGTCCGATCCCAACTGGGGCGAGACCGAACCCGAACGGAGCTGAACGCCTTGGCCGCCATGTCGCAGGATTGGAAGCAGTGGGGCGCGAAGCTGCTGCCGGACCGTTTCCGCAAGGATCGGGTCATCGTGCCGGTCGTCCGCCTGTCCGGCGTCATCGGCACCGTCTCGCCGCTGCGTACCGGCATGACGCTCGGCGGCGTCGCGCCGCAGCTCGCCCGCGCCTTCGCGATGAAGCGGGCGCCGGTGGTGGCGATCCTGATCAACTCCCCCGGCGGCTCGCCGGTACAGTCGCACCAGATCTTCAAGCGCATCCGCGCGCTCGCCGAGGAGCACAAGAAGGAGGTCGTCGTCGCCGTCGAGGACGTCGCCGCGTCGGGCGGCTACATGATCGCGCTCGCCGGCGACGTCGTGATCGCCGACCAGAGCTCCATCGTCGGCTCGATCGGCGTCGTCTCGGCCGGCTTCGGCTTCGAGAAGCTGATCGAGAAGATCGGCGTCGAGCGCCGCGTCTACACGGCCGGCGAGAGCAAGGCGATGCTGGATCCGTTCAAGCCGGAGAAGGAAAGCGACATCCAGCACCTGAAGTCGCTGCAGCGCGACGTGCACGACATGTTCATAGAGCTGGTTCGGTCGCGCCGCGGCGAGCGGCTCGCCGATGATCCGACGCTGTTTTCGGGCGCCTTCTGGTCGGGCACGCGCGGCCTCGAGCTGGGCCTGGTCGACCGGATCGGCGATCTGCGCTCCTATCTGCGCGGCCGTTTCGGCGACACGATGCGCATGGCGCTGATCGCCCCGAAGCGCGGCGTGTTGGCGCGGTTCGGCGGCGGTGGCGCGGGCGGCCTTGCCTCCGCCGCGATTGCGGCCAATATGATGGAGGGTGCGCTCTCCACGCTGGAGGAGCGCGCGCTCTGGAGCCGCTTCGGCCTCTAGGCGTGTCGCGCCGGATGGCGGGCGGAGCGGGCGAGCCCGATGGCTCGAAGGGAAGGGATAGGATGATGCCGCAGGTTCTGATGTTGGCGCTTCTGGGCACCTTGGGCGTCGTCGCCGCCCGGACCCTGATGAAGACGCAGGAACGCGTCGCGGTTCGGCTGAAGGAGGCCGAGCGTGCCATGGCCAATCGGCCGACGGCGACGCTCGTTCAGGATCCCGTGACCGGCATCTATCGCCCCAGCGACCGGGTCTGACCGGCCGCTCCTCATCATGACGGACGCGGCGAGCCGCGTCCCGCCTCAGAACACGCGGCGGAGCGCGCCGGTGTGCGCGGTGCAGTTGCGCTCGGCCGCGCGGCGCATGTTGCGTCCGACGCCCTCGCAGCTCGACGGCGCCCGATAGCCGATATTGATCTCGTTCGGGCAGATGCAGGCCATCGCCTGGGTCAGGCAGCCGGACGGCATGTTGGCATAACCGAAACTATTGCAGGACGCCGACGGCATGCCGTCGCCACGGCCGCCATCCGGGCCGCCCGGAACGGTCGAGGACGACGGGCCGTCGGACGGACGCGTCGAGCTGCCGGGGGCCTGCTGCGCCACGGCCGGGGCGATGTCAGCGATGAACAGGGATGCGACCGCCAGGGCGGCGAGGGTGAAGGACGTGCGCTTGCCGGTCTTGCCGGTATAGGACTTGTTCGCGGTGAAGAACTTGGTCGTCATGATGGTGCTCCTCCGAGCTGCCATCGATGGCGACGCGATCCCGGACCGACCTCATGTCGTCCGCGCGCCTCCTGCGTTCCCGGTTCCGGGTTGCGCACCGGAACCTCTGTCCCGGCCGACGGCACGGGGAACATCCTGCTTTCCCTTGGGATGCTCTATGATCGGGATCACACGCCGGGGCGGTCGTGTGATCCCGGTCGCCGCCTCAGTAGCCGGCCTCCCGGCACAGATACGGCATGTTGGCCCAGCCATACTGGGTGCAGTTGTAGGACGGCATGCTGCTGCTGCTGCCGCCGCCTCCGCCGCCGAGCAGGCTCCTGAGGACCGGAGCGACAGGGGTCGGGGTAGGTCCTGGCTCGGGTCCCGGGCCCGGTCCGGGTCCAGGTCCTGGCCCAGGTCCGCCGCCGGGGTCACGAGGCCAGCCGCCGGGGGTGGGCCAGTGGCCGTGATGGCCATCGCCCGAACCGTTGTGGGCATGGCCGCCGTCGCCGCCATAGCCGCCGCCATTGTCGCCGCCATTGTGCGGGCCGGTGTCCGATCCGGTCGTGCCGCCGGACGATCCGTCGTAGCTCGACATGGAGCCGAAGGAGCGGCTGGTCTGGGATGCCCCGGATCCGGTCTGGCCACTGGACGACGACCAGCTCTCCGCCAGGGCAGGGGTCACGACCAGCGAAAGCGCAGCCGCGACCAATAGCGATCCATGAAAGTTCGCCATGATGGTACTCCAGCACTCGAGTCATGCAGAGGAACCATCGGCAGCGACTGGAAGCGGCATTCGCCTGAAAGCCGCGTGCACCCATCCTCAGACGCGTGCACCAGGATCAAATCCAGGCCGAGGGCCCGGGGTGAGCATCTGCCTTCCCCCGGCCCTGATCAATCAGGGCGAGCGTCAAAATCCCGTGACGCGGCGTGATCCCCGCCCGCGCCGAGCGCGGACGGGAAGGCGGCTCAGCCGCTGACCTTGGAGAAGTCTGCCACCGCGAGCGTGGCGCTGCGGATGGCGTTCAAGAGGTTGAGCCGATTGACGCGAACCTCCGGCTCCTCGGCATTGACCAGCACCTTGTCGAAGAAGGCGTCGACCGGAGCACGCAGCCGTGCGAGCGCCGTGATCGCGCCCTCGTAATCCTCGCGGGCGACGGCGGCCTCCGCCTCGGCGCGGGCCGTGGCGATGGCGACGTGGAGCGCGCGCTCCTCGGCGAGCTTCAAATGCGTGGCGTCGACCGCGCCCTCGAAGCTCTCGCCCTTCTTCTCCTCGGCCTTCAGGATGTTGGCGGCGCGGCGATAGCCGGCGAGCAGGTTCTTGCCGTCCTCGGTGTCGAGGAAGC
>JAEWAD010000539.1 GCA_023391905.1 Pseudomonadota bacterium
CACCCAACGGGCCGGCGCTAGCGCCGGCCCTCTCTCCCCCGATGGCCTGAGGTTCGCGGCAAGATGTTGCAAGACTGGCGCTTTTGGTTCCTGGCTCCGATGGTGCTCGCGCTCGGAATCGTGGTGCTGTTCCCGTCGGGCTATCTCGTCTGGATGAGCGTGACGCACTGGATCGTCACCGACCCCAGCGTCTATTTCGACGGCGTCCAGAATTTCGCGACCCTGTTCAAGTCGGCCAGCTTCGCCCAGGCCGTGCAGGTGACGGCGCTCTATCTCGTGCTGTCGACGATCCTGATGCTGGTCCTCGCCTTCGGCCTGGCGCTGGCCCTCTCCGGTCCGAATTCGCCGGGCTTCATCCGCGCCATCGTCGTCATGCCGCTGGTCATTCCGCCCGTCGTCGCCGGCTTCACCTGGCGCTTCCTGATGAATGGCGAGATGGGTTTCCTCGGCGCCTTCGTGCTGCCGAATGTCGGCATCACCACCAACATGCTGGCCAACCCGACCGGCGCGCTGATCTCCATCGTCATCGCCGATGTCTGGAGCCGCACGCCCTTCATGTTCCTGATCTTCCTGGCGGCGCTGCAGGCGATCCCGCGCGATCACTACGAGGCGATCCGCCTCGACGGCGCGACCGCGCTGCAGGAATTCTGGCTGGTGACGCTGCCGATGATGCGCAGCGCCGTCGTCATCGCCCTGCTCTTCCGCGTCATCGACGCGCTCAACACCTTCGAGCTGATCTATGTGATGACCAAGGGCGGCCCCGGCCGCTCGACCCAGACGCTGTCGCTGCTCGGCTGGAAGACCGCCTTCCAGGGCTTCGACTTCGGCGGCGCCGCCGCCCTCGGCGTCGTCATGCTGGTCGTCACCACCGTCTGCGCCTCGATCGTCTATCGCCGCTTCCTGAGGATGCCGTCATGAGCCATTCGGGTCCCGCCGGACAGAATCCGTTCGCCCGCCTCGGCCGCCTGGCCTTCCTCGGTGCAACGCTCGTCTTCGTGCTGCTGCCGATCGCCTGGCTAGCGCTCGGCTCGCTGAAGACCCGCAACGAGGCGCTGGCGCTGCCGCCGAAGCTGATCTTCACGCCGGATTTCTCCGCCTATCACAAGATCGTCGCGCAGGGTTTCCTCGGCGCCTTCGGCAACAGTTTGACCATCGCGCTCAGCAACGTCGTGCTGACGCTGCTGCTGGGCACGCCGGCCGCCTATGCGTTGACCCGCATTCGCGGCAAGGTGCAGGACAACCTGTCCTTCTGGGTGTTGTCGATCCGCATGGCGCCGCTCTTCGCCGTCATCCTGCCGCTCTACGTGCTGTTCAAGTCGATCGGCCTGCTCGACACGCGCTTCGCCGTCTCGTTGGCGCATCTCACCATTACGCTGCCGCTCGCGGTGTGGATGCTGATGACCTATTTCCGCAGCGTGCCGGAGGATCTCGATCAGGCCGCGATGCTGGACGGCGCCACGCACCTGCAGATCCTGCTGCTCGTCATCGTGCCGATCGCCCGGCCGATGCTGGCCTCAGTTGCCATCGTCGTCTTCATCCTGTCGTGGAACGAGTTCCTGCTCGCTTTCATCCTGACCTCGCGCGGCTCGCAGACCGTGCCGGTCGCCGTCGCGTCGCTCGCCGGCACGATGTCGTTCGACTGGCCGCTGATCGCCGCCGTCTCGGTCTGCTCGATGATCCCGGCGCTGCTCTTCGTCGGCTTCGCCCAGCGCCATATCGTCTCCGGCCTCGCCTCGGGAGCGGTGAAATGAACCGCCGCCACATCGTCATCACCGGGGCCGCGCGCGGCATCGGCAAAGCACTCGCCGAACGCTTCCTCGCCGAGGACTGGCTCGTCTCCGGCATTGACCTCGGCACCGCGGCGCTTGCCGATCCGGCCTATCGCCACGCCGTCGCCGACGTCACCGACGAACTGGCCTTCGAAACCGCGCTCGAAGAGGCGTGGGCCCGCGCGCCCGTCGCGGCCGTCATCGGCAGCGCGGCGCTGACCGATCTCGCCCATCGCGCCGCGATCGACCTGCCCTATGCCGACTGGCAGCGCATCTTGCGCGTCAATATCGACGGCGCCTTCCTGACCGGTCGGCTCGCCGGCCGCCGCATGGCCGCGCAGGGCCATGGCAACATCGTCTTCGTCACGTCCTCGCTCGCCTTCCTCGACCAGGCCAAGGCCGAGGACGCGCCCTATTGCACCTCGAAGAGCGGCGTCGAGATGCTGGCCCGCGTGCTGGCGCTCGAGCTCGGGCCGAAGGGTGTCAACGTCAACACGCTGTTCCCCTCGGTGAAGATCGATACCGGCTTCTTCGCCCATCTTTCCGAGATCGAGCGGGCCGAATTGGCGCCGCCGTCCATCCTCGACTCGGCCGCCCTCTGGCTGGCGGGCCGCACGCCCGGCTATCACGGCCCGGTCTCGATCGACCAGGAGCGCTACGACGCCGACCCCGCCTATCGGGCGAGCCTCACCCCGGAGGAGACAGCCGTATGAGCGAACCGATGTTCCTCGACGCCGGCCGCGCCACGCTGCCGGAAATCGAACGCTTCATCGAGCGCGTGCCCTTCGCCATCCTGCCGGTCGGCTCGACCGAGCAGCACGGCCCGCACCTGCCGACCAATACCGACACGCTGATCGCCGAGCGGATGGCGCTCGAGCTCGCCAAGCAGAGCCGCGGCCTGGTCCTGCCGGCGGTGCCGCTCGGCTATGCCTGGGTCTGGCGCGACGTGCCGGCGACGCTGACGCTGCGCTTTGACACCTATATGCGGATGATCCGCGACGTCGCCGAGAGCCTCGACCGTTGGGGCATCAAGGCCGTCTATGTCGTCTCCGGCCACGGTTCCAACCCGCAGCCGATCAAGCATGCGCTGCGCGAGCTGATCCACGACCAGCTCGACATCAAGATGCTCTACGGCATGTATGGCGGGCTGAAGGAAATGCTGGCCGAGGCCGACAGCAAGCCCTGGCACGACGACATCCACGCCGACGAAATCGAGACCGCGCTGATGCTGGCGATCGCGCCGGAGCTGGTCCACATGGACCGCGCCGCCGCCGACTATCCGCCGGTGCCGCCCGACTACGGCAAGTCGGAGCTCTCGATGGGCAACTTCATGCGCAGCGGCGTGTTCGGCGACCCGACGCCGGCCACCGCCGAAAAGGGCGAGCGCTGGATTTCGCTCGCCACCGACCGTTCCGCAGCACTCTGGCAGGGCTTTCTCGCCCGGCACGGCCTGATCCCAGGAGAAGACAAATGACCGAAATCATGACCGTCAACGGGCCGATCACGCCCGACCAGCTCGGCATCACCGACTATCACGAGCACCTGTACGTCGAGCCGCCGACCTGGCTGCACGGCAAGGATCCGGATTTCGCGCTCGACTCCGTCGAAAAGTCGGCCGAGGAGCTGCAGAGCTTCGCCAATGCCGGCGGCCGTACCATCTGCGAGCTGACTGCCGTCGACTTCGGCCGCAACGTCGGCAAGATCAAGGCGATCGCCGACAAGGTGCCTGAGGTCAACGTCATCATGACCGCCGGCTACAACCGGCCGCACTACATGGGACGTTGGGGCTACGCCGTCGCCGAGGCGGACATGATCCGTGACACGGTGCGCGACCTGACCGTCGGCATCGACGGCACCGACATCAAGGCCGGCATCATCAAGTGCGGCACGGAATACAACAACTTCAACGAGATGGGCCAGAAGCTCGTCCGCGTCGCGGCCGCCGCCTATCGCGAGACCGGCCGGCCGGTGATCACCCACACCACCGCCGGCACGATGGGCTTCGAGCAGTCGGACCTCCTGATCGAGCAGGGCGTCGACGCCCACCGCATCGCCCTCAGCCACATGGACCGCAATCCGGATGCGCCCGAGCACAAGCGCATCGCCAGCCTGGGCGTCTATGTCGGCTATGACTGCTTCGGCAAGTCGAAATACGGCCCGGAGAGTCGCCGCGTGACGCTGATCCGCGACATGATCGATAGCGGCCACGGCCAGCGCCTTTTGATCGGCAACGATCTCGGCCGGCCGAGCTACTGGCGCGCCTATGGCGGCGGCCCCGGCCTCGACTTCGTGCTGACCTCGTTCCGCGCCCGGCTTCGGCAGGAGGGCTTCACCGAGGATGAGCTGACCATGCTGTTCATCGACAATCCCCGTCGCTTCTTCGCCGGCGAGCGCTGATCCGACATGCAGGCGACGCTCGGCATCGATATCGGCACTTCGGCGGTCAAGGTGGTGGTCGTCGGCAGCGACGGGTCCGTTCGGGCCCGCGCCAGCCGACCCTATCCGACCCGGACCCCGGCCTCCGGCTTTGTCGAGCAGTCGGCTGAAGACTGGTGGGCGGCGAGCTGCGCCGCCTGCCGCGACGCGCTTGGACAGACGGACGACACGGCGATCGCCGGTGTTGGCCTGTCGGGGCAGCTGAACGGCTTCGTGCTGCTCGACGCCGAAGACCAGATCCTCGGCGACGCCATCATCTGGCTCGACACCCGCGCCGTCGCGGAGGCACGCGATCTCGACCAGCGGCTCGGCGAGCCGCTGCGCCAGCGCGCCGCTACCGAGCTCAGCGCCATCGCCGTGCTCTCCAAGCTTGCCTGGTTGGCGAAGCACGAGCCGGATCGGCTGGCGCGGACGCGGCGCGTCCTGCTGGTCAAGGATTTCATCCTCTGGAAGCTGACCGGCGTCGAGGCGACCGATCCATCTGACGGCTCCGCCACCGGCATGATGGATGTCGAGACTTCGAGCTGGATCGACGAACTGGCGGATGCCGCCGGCTTCGATCCGGCGATCCTGCCGGCCATTCTCCCCGCCTGCGCCGTTGCCGGCACGGTCACGGCCGAGGCGAGCCACGCGACCGGCCTCGCGGTCGGGACACCGGTGGTCCCCGGCGGCGGCGACGTCGCCGCCTTGGCCGTCGGCTGTGGCG
>JAEWAD010000561.1 GCA_023391905.1 Pseudomonadota bacterium
GAACGTGAACAAAGCGACCGCGCGCGTCAACACCGGATGACCATGCGCAAACGAAAACGGCCAGCGCTGGGCGCCGGCCGTTCGTATTCATGACAGGATCGATCAGCCCTTGTAGGCGACGAATTCCTGCTCCTGGTCGCCCAGGCCCTGGATGCCGAGGCGGACCTTGTCGCCGGCCTTCAGGAAGCGCGGCGGCTTCATGCCCATGCCGACGCCCGGCGGGGTGCCCGTCGTGATGACGTCGCCCGGATCGAGCTGCAGGAACTGGCTGATGTAGCTGACCAGGTGCGCAACGCCGAAGATCATCGTCTTGGTGTTGCCGGTCTGGACGCGCTGGCCGTTCAGGTCGAGATACATGTCGAGGTTCTGGATGTCGGCGACCTCGTCCGGCGTGACCAGGTACGGGCCGAGCGGACCGAAGGTCGGCGAACCCTTGCCCTTCATCCACTGGCCGCCGCGCTCGGTCTGGAACGCGCGCTCCGAGACGTCGTGGCAGACGGCGTAGCCGGCGACGTAGTTGATCGCGTCGGCTTCCGAGACATAGCTCGCGGTCTTGCCGATGACGATCGCCAGCTCGACTTCCCAGTCGGTCTTTTCCGAACCCTTGGGGATCGTGACGTTGTCGTTCGGGCCGACGATGCAGTTCGGGGCCTTGTTGAACAGGATCGGCTCGGCCGGGATCGGCATGTTGGTTTCATGCGCGTGGTCGACATAGTTCAGGCCGACGGCGATGAAGTTGCGCGTTCCGTTGACAACCGGGCCGAGGCGCGTGCCGGCCGGCACGACCGGCAGCGAAGCCGGGTCGACCTTGGCGATCGCGGCGAGGGCGCCGTTCTTGAGCGTTTCCGGGGTGATGTCGGAGATGACGCCCGACAGGTCGCGAATCGTGCCGTCCTTGGCGAGGAGGCCGGGCTTCTCCGCGCCAGCGGCACCGAAGCGAAGGAGTTTCATGGGTAATTTCTCCGTGTTGGCGGGCCGGATCATGGTCGAGGGGGCGCTGGCATGCAAGCCCAGATGTCTGATGACTGGAGCAATGCAGTTTGGCCCACAGGGAACAGCTGCGGGCCCGGTCGGGCGGGACTATAAACGTCAGTATTATTGACCTATTGGATCCGCTGTGCCACGAGTGAGGACGCGCGGGGGAAACATCGTGGATCAGGTTCTGGCAATTCTGGGTTTTGCCCTGGTGACGGCGTTCACGCCGGGGCCGAACAACACCATGCTGATGATTTCCGGCGCCAACTGGGGCGTGGTCCCCAGCGTTCCGCACATGCTCGGCATCACCTTCGGCTTTCCCGTCATGGTGTTCGCCGTCGGCATGGGCCTCGGTGGCGTGTTCGAGGCCTATCCGCTCCTCCACGACGTCTTGAAATACGGCTCCTTCGCCTATCTCGTCTATCTCGCCTGGAAGCTGGCGCGGGCCGGCCGGCATGATGCGAGCGGCGCGCGCCAGGGGCGGCCGATGAGCTTTCTCGCCGCCGCCCTGTTCCAGTGGATCAATCCGAAGGCCTGGATCATGGCGATCAGCGCCATGGCCCTGTTCGTGCCGGCGGGTAGCGCCATGCTGCCGGCCGTGCTGCTGCTCGCCGCGATTTTCGCGCTGACGTCGCTGCCCTCGGCGGCGACCTGGTGCCTGTTCGGGACGGCGATTGCCCGTTTCCTCGACAACGACCGGCGCGTCGCGATCTTCAACGGCGTGATGGCCGCGCTCCTCGTCCTGTCGATGGTGCCGACGCTCTTCTGAGCGCTGTCACAAATCTGTGGTTCGTGTCGGCTAAGCAATCGGCAACGGTTTCTTGGACGAGGACGAATCAAGACCATGCCGAGCCGTGCCGCGCCCCGCCACATGCGCACGCTTTTCCTGTCCGATATCCATCTCGGAACTCGGGGAAGCCAGGCTGATCTATTGCTCGACTTCCTGAAATGGCATGACGCCGAGACGATCTATCTCGTCGGCGACATCATCGACGGCTGGAGACTGAAGAAGGGCTGGTACTGGCCGCAGGCACACAACGACGTCGTCCAGAAGTTGCTGCGCAAGGCGCGCAAGGGCGCGCGGCTGGTCTACATCCCCGGCAATCACGACGAGTTCCTGCGCGACTATCTCGGCACGCATCTCGGTGGTGTCGAGCTCGTCGACCGCGCCATCCACGAGACGGCGGACGGCAAGCGGCTGCTGGTGATCCACGGCGACCAGTTCGACGTCGTGGTGCGGCATGCCAAGTGGCTCGCCTTCCTCGGCGACCATGCCTACAACCTCGCCCTGGCGCTCAACACCGTGGTCGGCAAGGTCCGGCGCAAGCTCGGCTTCGAATACTGGTCGCTCTCCGCCTGGGCCAAGCTCAAGGTGAAGAACGCCGTCAGCTTCATCGGCGCCTTCGAGCAGGCGCTCCTGACCGAGGCGCGACGCGTCGGCGCCGACGGTGTCGTCTGCGGCCACATCCACCATGCCGCCATCCGCGATGATCGCGACATCCGCTACATCAACACGGGCGACTGGGTCGAGAGCTGCACGGCGATCGTCGAGCACCATGACGGCCGGATCGAGATGGTGCGCTGGGCCGACCTCGCGCCGCTCTATGCCGGCGCGCGGCAGGATGAACCGGAGATCGACAAGGTCGCCGCATGAGCCGCATCCTGATCGCGAGCGACGCCTGGCATCCGCAGATCAACGGTGTCGTGCGGACGCTGGAGCGATTGGCCCGGCAGCTGCCGGAATTCGGCGCGACGCCTATTCTGCTGACACCGGAGGGCTATCGGACGGTTCCGTGCCCGACCTATCCGGAAATCCGCCTCACCATCGCGGCGCCCGGTGCGATCGGCCGGCGTCTCGATGCGATCGCGCCCGACCACGTCCATATCGCGACCGAGGGGCCGATCGGCCACGCCGTGCGCCGCTGGTGCCTGAAGCGCCGACGGATCTTCACGACCAGCTACCACACCCGCTTTCCCGAATATCTGGCCGCAAGGCTGCCGGTGCCGGTCGACTGGACCTATGCGGTGCTGCGACGTTTCCACAATGCCGGCGCCGGCTGCATGGTCGCGACCGCCTCGCTCGAGGCCGAGTTGGCGAACCGTGGCTTCCGGCACCTGATGCGCTGGTCGCGCGGCGTCGACGCGGATCTCTTCCGGCCGGATCGCCACTCGGCGGAAATCGCGGACCTGCCACGCCCGATCCATCTTTATGTCGGCCGGGTCGCCGTGGAGAAGAATATCGGTGCCTTCCTCGACCTGAAGCTTCCGGGCAGCAAGGTCGTCGTCGGTGACGGTCCGGCGCTTGAGGCGCTTCGGCGCGCGCATCCCGAAGTGACGTTTCTCGGCGCCCGGGTCGGCGAGGCGCTCGCCGATATCTATGCGACCTCCGATTGCTTCGTGTTTCCGAGCCGCACCGACACGTTCGGCGTCGTCATGCTGGAGGCGATGGCCTCGGGCGTCCCCGTTGCGGCCTATCCGGTCGCGGGCCCCCGTGATGTCGTCGGCGATACCGGCGCCGGGGCGCTGGACGAGGATCTCGGCCGCGCCGTCGAGTTCGCGCTCGCGATTTCGCGCGAGCACTGCCGGGCGGTCGCGCTGCGCCATTCCTGGCAGGCGGCGACGCGGCAGTTTCTCGACAATGTCGTCGCCGCGCAAAAGGGCTGCGCGACGCCCGTCTTGGTGTAAGCTCGGGCCCTCGCGCAGGCTGACCCGGACAGGCTGATGACCCCCGACATCGAAGACATTCGCATCGCGGCCCGGCGTATCGCGGCTGAGGCCGTTCGCACGCCGCTGCTTTCCAACGCCGCCCTCGACCAGCTGGTGGGCGGCCGCGTCTACCTGAAGTGCGAAAATCTGCAGCGCACCGGGTCGTTCAAGTTCCGCGGCGCCTACAACGCGATCGCCTCGCTCGGCGACGACGTGCGCGCCCGGGGCATCGTCGCTTCCTCGTCCGGCAATCACGCGCAGGGCATCGCCGAGGCCGCGCGGCTGTTCGGCGCTTCCGCCACCATCGTCATGCCGGCCGATGCGCCGGCCTCGAAGCGCGAAGGCACGGCGCGGCGCGGTGCGACGATCGTCGCCTACGACCGCGCCAGGGACGACCGGGATGCCATCACGGCAGGGATTGTGGCGGAGCGGGGCGCCGAACTGATCCACGCCTACAATGATCGCCGCGTCATCGCGGGGCAGGGGACGATCGGCCTGGAGATATCAGACGAACTAGCGGCGCGCGGCGAGCGGGCCGACGCCGTCATCGTTCCGTGCGGCGGTGGCGGCCTGTCCGCCGGCGTGGGGGTCGCCCTCGCGGCGACGAGCCCGGGCACGCAGGTCTATCTCGCCGAGCCGGAAGGGTTCGATGACTATGGCCGCTCGCTGGCGTCCGGGGCGATCGAGCGCAATGCCCGCACCGACGGCTCCGTCTGCGATGCGTTGCTCGCGCCGCAGCCCGGCGCGCTCGGCTTCGCCGTCAATCGCGAGACTGGCGCGCGGGGCGTGACCGTCTCGGATGCCGAGGCGCTGGCGGCTGTCGCCTTCGCCTTCCGGACGCTGAAGCTGGTCGTCGAGCCGGGTGGGGCCGTCGCATTGGCGAGCCTGCTCAGCCGGCGCGTCGACGCACGGGACCGCACCACCGTCATCGTTCTGTCCGGCGGCAATATGGATCCGGATATCCTGGGACGCGCGCTCGCCGCCTGAATTTCGAGCCTCCCGTTTGCGTGCGCGTCCGGCTATCTTGCAGGTCACGCCGCGCGGCTCCGATCGAAACGCGCGGTGCCCCCCTTCCGCCGCGGATCCGCGCCGGCATTTTCAGATCGGCAGGATTTCCATGGTCGCCGCGCCGCGCCACTTCGGCCCTCGCATTTCGCTCTTCTATATCGGCTTCTTCGTCGTCGGCGGGCTGATGACGCCGTTCTTCCCGGCCTGGCTCAAGCTGCGCGGGCTGACGCCGGAGCAGATCGGCGTCTGCCTCGCCTTTCCGCTGGCGCTCCGGCTTTTGATCATGCCGGCCGCGAGCGCCTTCGTCGACCGCGCCCCCAACCGGCGCTTCGCCATCGTGCTGTTCACCATCCTGGCGCTGCTGAGCTTCGTTCCGGCGACGCTCGTGGAGGGATACTGGCCGATCCTGCTGCTGACGGGTGTCGCCACCGCCATTTTCGGCCTGGCCATGCCGGCGATCGACGCGCTGGCGCTGACCGGGGTGCGCCGCTTCGCGCTCGACTACGGGAAGATGCGGGTCTGGGGCTCGATCAGCTTCATCGTCGTCAGCCTGGGCGGCGGCCTGGTCTTCGGCCATTTCGGCGGGGCGGCGCTGTCGGTGATGCTGGTCTGCGGCTATGTGATCGCGGTCGCGTCGGCCTTCCTGCTGCCCGTGACGCCGCCCGACATCCGAGCCGCCGACGATGCGGCGAAGCCGGCGGAGGAATCGGCCCGCGCGATCCTGACCCGCCGTCCGTTCCTGATCGTCGTCGGCGCCTCGTCGCTCATCACCGCGAGCCATGCCGTCCTCTACTCCTTCGGGACGATCTACTGGGAGGAGCTCGGCTTCAGCGGCAGCGAGATCGGCCTGCTATGGGCCATCGGCGTCGTGGCCGAGATCGGCATGTTCGCACTGTCGGGAAGGGCGCTGCGGCGGATGCCGGCCGAGCGGCTGATCCTGATCGGCGCGATCGCGTCGATCGTTCGCTGGCTGCTGTTTCCGCTCGCGACTAGCCTCATGGCATCGCTGGCCCTCCAGCTTCTGCATGCACTGACCTTCGCGGCCGCCTATGCCGGCATGCAGCTCGCCATCGCGCGCGACGTGCCGGAGCGGATGATGGCGTCGGCCCAGGGTATTTCCCAGACGGCGGCCGGCGTGGTCCTGGCGCTCACGACCATCCTGTCGGGACCGCTCTATGGCCATCTCGGCGCGATGGCGTTCCCGACCATGGCTGTCGGCGGCGTTCTCGCCGTGATTGTCCTGTTGTTGGC
>JAEWAD010000003.1 GCA_023391905.1 Pseudomonadota bacterium
GTCGGGGGCGGTCTGCGGGGCCTCGCCGCGCGGGCCGCGGTCCGGGCCGTGGCCGCGCATCGGCGGGCCGAAGCGCAGATCGGCGTCGGCGAGCTTCTGCAGCTGCTCAGGCGTCAGCTTGCCCTTCAGCGCGTCGATCGCCTTCTGCAGATCGGCTGCCTTGGCGGCGCGCTCGGTGCTGTTCCGGATCAGCCGCTCCTCGCGGGCGAAGGGCACCTTGGCGGCGTCGGCCTTGTCGCCGGGCTTCACGTCCGGGCGGGCCGGGCGCTCGAACATGGCGAGCAGCGCATTGGTGTAGCCGCGCCAGGCGTCCTGCTGGTCGGCGGTGATGCCGATCAGGGTCTCGGTGGCGCTGAGATTGTTGGCCAGCCACATCTGCATCTTGCGCGGGCTGTGCGCGCCGTGGCCGCGCTTGTCGTGATGACCGCGGCCTTCATGCATGCCGGCGTGCTTGCCGCCATGCGGCCCGCGCTTCATCTCGCCGCGCTCGCCATCCTTGGCCGTCTCGGCGGCGGCGGGGGCGTCGGGCTTGGCGAAGGCCGGCGCAACGGCGATGGCCGACACGGAGGCGAGGGTGACGATGGAAAGGGCTGCGAGAGTACGCTTCATCGAAGATCTCCAATTGCTACGCTGGATGAGCCCAAGCTAGGGAGCGGCCGTTTCCCCGTTAGGTCGTTTCGTTTCCGGGCATGTCCGCCGGCGGCAATTCTGTTTCGAAGTGTTTCTCGTCGAGCCGTGGAGACGCTCGGTTACGAAAAACCTGCCCCCCGCGCGCGTGGACGCGATAGAGGGAAGACAACGCAGCACGCAGCGCGCGCACGGATTGATTGAGGGGCCGAGGCGACCGACACGATGTCCACCACACCACATATCCTCGTCGTCGACGACGATCTCGAAATCCGCAAGCTGCTCGGCCGCTATCTGGACGGCCAGGGCCTGCGGGTCACGCTCGCCGCCGACAAGCGCGAGCTCGACGAGAAGCTGGCGACGCAGCAGATCGACCTGATCGTCCTCGACGTCATGCTGCCCGACGCGTCCGGGCTCGACATCTGCCGGCAGCTGCGCGAGCGGCGGCCGCATATTCCGGTCATCCTGCTGACGGCGCTGAAGGAGGATGTCGACCGCATCATCGGGCTCGAGATCGGCGCCGACGACTATCTCGGTAAGCCGTTCAACCCGCGCGAGCTGCTGGCTCGCATCCGCGCCGTGCTGCGCCGCGCCGGCGACATCCACGAGGCGGCGCCGGCGGCGATCGCGCAGTACCGGTTCGCCGGTTTCGTCGCCTCGCCCGAGACCCGCGCGGTCGTCGATCCCGAGGGCGAGGATGTCGCGCTGACCGGCGCGGAATTCGACCTGCTGCGCGTGTTTCTCGACCGGCCCGGCCGCGTGCTGTCGCGCGAGCAGCTGCTCGACCTGACCCAGGGCCGCGAGGCCGATCCGCTCGACCGCTCGATCGACGTGCTGATGAGCCGGCTGCGCCGCAAGCTCGGCGACGACGGCAAGTTCCTGATCTTCAAGACGGTCCGCAACGGCGGCTACCAGCTCGCCGTCAAGGTCGAGACGGAGGGTGCGGCGTGAACTCGCTCCGCCTCCGCATCGCGCTGCTCGTCGTCGTCGCGATCGTCTCCGTCGTGGGGCTCGCCACGCTGGTCGCCGTCAGCGTCATCGGTGGCCCGGGTCCCGGGCGCGCGCTCGGCCCGGCGGCGATCCAGATCGACCTGATCGCGCGGCTGGTCGAGCGTCATCCCGAGGATTTCCAGGAAGGCCAGGTCGCGCGCGGCTCGCTGCGCGGCAAGGATCTCGGCATCCGGCTGCGGCCGCGGCCGGCGCGCGGGCCGGTGCAGGAGGAGCTGACCGAGTCGCTGCGCGAGATGCTGGAGCATATCGGTCATCCCCGCGACGTCGTCGTCACCCAGCCGCGGGCGCATGGACCGACCCAGGTTTCGATTCCGATCGCCGACCTCGGCTACATCGCCGTGCCGCTCTCCAACACGCCGCCGACGAAGGCCGGCTGGGCGGTGCTGATCGGCTGGATGGTGGCGATCGTGCTCGGCGCCACCGCGATCGCGCTCGTCATCGCCAGCCGACTGACGCGGCCGCTGCAGATGATCGAGACCGCGATCGCCTCGGTCGGCGTCGACGGCGTGCTGCCGCCGCTGCCCGAGACCGGCTCGGCCGAGGTGCGGGCGACGGCCGGCGCGCTGAACCGCCTGTCGGCCCGCCTGAAGAACGCCATGGAGAGCCGCATGCGCCTCGTCGCGGCGGCCGGCCACGACCTGCGCACGCCGATGACGCGGATGCGGCTTAGGGCCGAGTTCCTCGACGAGGACGAGCGCCAGAACTGGCTGAACGACCTCGACGAGCTCGACCGCATCGCCGACAGCGCCATCCGCCTCGTGCGCGAGGAGGTCGACGAGAGCGAGCGCGAGCCGGTGCGGCTCGACGAGCTGGTGCGGCGTCTGGCGACCGAGCTCGCGGTACAGGGGCGCGACATCGGTGTCGGCGCGCTGGAGCCGGCGCTGGTTTCCGCCGCGCCGCTGGCGCTGACGCGGGCGCTGCGCAATCTGATGATCAACGCGGCCACCCATGGCGGCGGCGGCGTCGTCACGCTCGACCGCGAGGGCGGCATGGCGGTGATCCGCATCACCGACCAGGGGCCCGGTATTCCGGAGGGGCTGATCGAACGCGCCTTCGAGCCGTTCTTCCGCGTCGATCCGGCCCGGCGGCAGTCGGTGCCCGGCGCCGGCCTCGGCCTGGCTATTTCCAAGGAGATCGTCGAGCGCTTCGGCGGCGGCATCGTCATGCGCAACGGCGCCGCAGGCGGCTTGGTGCAGGAGATCAGCCTGCCGCTGGCGGCCGCGGCCTGAAGCGGGAGGTCGGCTGTTGCGCCGGCGTCATCCGGCCGTGCTAGGTTCCCGGCGGAACCCACGCCTGCATGGATGATGAAATTGGCTCTCTCCCCGGAACAACGCGCCGCCCGTCTCGCCCTCGCCAGGGAGGTCGCGCGCGAAGCCGGCGCGCTGGCGCTCGGCTATTTCGAGCGGCTTTCCACGCTCGCGGTCGAATTCAAGCAGGGCGGCCAGGATGTCGTCAGCATCGCCGACCGCGAGGTCGAGGTGCTGATCCGCGCCCGCATTGCCGCCGCCTTCCCGGAGGACGGCGTGCTCGGCGAGGAAGACGGCCTGGCGGAGGGCTCGTCCGGCGTGCTCTGGGTGGTCGATCCGATCGACGGCACCAGCCCGTTCCTGAACGGCCTGTCGCACTGGTGCGTCTCGATCGCCGTCGCTGTCGACGGCGAGGCCGAGATCGGCGTCATCTACGCGCCGGTCAGCAACGAGTTCTTCTCGGCCGCGAAGGGCATGGGCGCGTTCCTGAACGACGCGCCGATCGAGGTCGCGCCGACGCGCTCGATCGAGGACGGGCTGCTCGGCTTCGGCAGCAACCACCGCATCCCGCCCGCCGATGTTGGCCGCTTCGTCACGGCGCTGCTGGAGGCCGGCGGCATGTTCTACCGCAACGGCTCGGGCGCGCTGATGCTCGCCTATGTCGCCTGCGGCCGCCTCGTCGGCTACTACGAGCAGCACATCAATTCGTGGGATTGCTTGGCGGGCCTCTGCCTGATCAAGGAGGCCGGCGGCTGGCACAACGATTTCCTCGCTGGCGAGGGCATGCTCCGGGGTAACCGCATCGCCGGCGGCGCGCCGCAGATGAAGGCGGGCCTGATCGCGCTGCTCGAGCGTGTCGGCGCCTCGACCGAGACGATCGCCTGAGGCGGGCGATCGGACAGCCCTCTCGCGCGAGCGGATAGGGCCGGCCTGCCAGGCCGGCTCGCTCGACGTCGCACGCTCGCCGTCATCCCGGACGCAGCGAAGCGGAGATCCGGGATCCAT
>JAEWAD010000089.1 GCA_023391905.1 Pseudomonadota bacterium
AGGTTTTCCCATGTCGATCGATACGCTGAAGTCCCGGATCCCGGATTTCGCCAAGGATGTCCGCCTCAACCTGTCGACGATGGCCTCCGACGAGACGCTGTCGCCGCAGCAGAAATACGGCCTGATCGTCGCCTGCGCGATCGCCAGTCGCAATCCGGATGTGCGCGCCGCGCTCGAGGCCGAGGCCGCGCAGCATCTGTCGCCGGCAGCGCTCGCCGCCGCCCGGTCGGCCGCGTCGATCATGGCGATGAACAACGTCTATTACCGGTTCAGCCATCTGGTCTCGAACACCGAATACCGCACCATGCCGGCCAAGCTGCGCATGAACGTCATCGGCAATCCCGGCGTCGACAAGGTCGATTTCGAGCTCTGGTCGCTGGCCGTCTCGGCCATCAATGGCTGCGGCATGTGCATGGACAGCCACGAGGCGGTCCTGAAGAAGGCGAACGTCCCGTCCGACGTCATCCAGACCGCCGTCCGCTTCGCCGCGATCATCCAGTCGGTCGCTGTCGCGCTCGAGGCGGCCGAGGTGGTCGAGGCCGCCTGATCCACCCCGGGGCCCTTTCGTCCGCCTGGGACGATGGCGGCTCCTTTGGTGCCAATGTTGGCGCCCCCGTCGTCCGAGACGCGATCGTCTCAGGAGGACGGGGGCGTTTTCTTGTCCGCCTGCAATTCGGCGTCCTGGTTCGGCGTCAGGATCGCGTCGATGAAACCAAGACGGCCTTCGCGGATGGCGCGTCCGGTCAGGTGGTTGCTGTCGCGATAGTCCGGCCGGACGCCGTCGCGTGACACGGCGCAGCGTTCGGCCTCGCACATCGTCTCGAGCGGATCGATGAGCCGTGCGCCGGTCGATTGCGCGATCTGGGTCAGCAGCGCGCGCGCCTCGGAGGCCCGCGCGGCCGTTTCCGCCTGGTCGATCGGTTGCAGCGCGTCCGGCGCCGCGCCGAAATAGGTGCGCTTCACCGATTCATGCGGCAGGTCGATCGCCGCGTCGGGCAGCGGCAGGACCAGCGTCACCGCGATACCCTTCTTCTGCAGATCGTCGATCTTGCTGGCGAGCCGCGCGAAGGCCGCGTCCATGCCCTCGCGGTAGCGCTCGGGGTCACGCTCCAGGCGGCAGCCGTTCTTCGGATCGAAGCAGAGCTGGTGGTTGTTGGCGTGCGGTTGGTAGGGCCGCAGATAGATCGGCCAGTAGGCCGACAGCACCACGTCCTGATAGTCGCCGCTTTCGGCCCGTTCCCAGGCCTTGTCGAGGAAGGTGCCGCAACGGGCGCCCGGCATGACCTGGTCCGTGCCGGGCAGCGGCGCGCAGCCGCCATAGGTCAGGAAGGTGAAGGCGTGGCCGGGCCGGCCGTCCTCGAGATGCGCGAAGAACAGTTCGGCGTGGGAATCGCCGATGAAGAGCAGGTTGCGCTCCGCCGTCTCGCCGATGACGCACGGGCGCAGCGCGTCGCGCATCGTCAGGGCCCCGCATTCCGGCGGATAGGCGCCATCGTCGATCGCCTGCTCCGCGGCTAGCGTACGCGCGGCGAGGGCAGGCGCCGGAGCGCGATTGGCCCCGGCGGCGACCAGCGAGGTTGCCGCCGTCCCCGCCAGTATGACGAGGCCGGCGAGGAGCGCCAGCCTGGGTCGGGCCAGGGCGCCGGCCATGCCGCGCTGCCGGAACGGCGTCTCGATGAAGCGGTAGGAGAGGCCGGCGAGGGCGATCGTCGCTGCCATACCGGCAAGCGCGGCGGGGAGCCCGGTGAAGCCGTAATAGGCGAGGCCGACGACGATCGGCCAGTGCCAGATATAGATCGAATAGGACCAGAGCCCGAGGGCGAGCACCGGCCGGCTGTCGAGGCCGGGCGCCGTCTCCTGGCGGGCGACGAGCAGCAGCACGGCCCCGCCGACCGGCAGCAGCGTCGCCCAGGATGGCCAGGGCACGAGGTCGTCGAGGCCGGCGAAGGCGATCGCGACCAGCGCCAGGCCGGCGAGCGCGAGGCCGTTCGAGAGCGCGGGGCGCGGCCGCCAGCCGCCGCAATGGAGATAGACGAGGCCGCCGGCCAGCATCTCCCACGCCCGGGTCGGAAGCAGGTAGAACGCGAAGGACGGCCGCGTCTCGGCGAACGACGCGGCCAGCGCGAAGGAGAGGATGGCGCCCGCCCAATAGGCCGCCAGCAGGAAGCGCCGGCCGGGCAGCAGCCGCCGGAGCGCGATCAGCACGAGCGGCAGGACCAGATAGAATTGCCATTCGACCGAGAGCGACCAGGTGTGCAGCAGCCATTTCGACTGCGCCGCGACGTCGAAATAGCCGGCCTCGCGCCAGAAGGCGAAGTTGGAGACGAAGAGCATCGAGGAAATGATGCCGGCGGTGATCTCGCGTCGGGTCAGCGGATCGATCCAGAGCTGCGAGAGCGCCAGCATCACGATGCAGAGCGCGCCGAGTGCCGGCACGATCCGCCGGGCGCGCGCCACGTAGAAGCCGCGAAGCGAGAAATCGCCCCGGTCGAGCCCGTCGACGATGATCCGCGTCATCAGGTAGCCGGAAACGACGAAGAACAGGTCGACGCCGGCGAAGCCGCCCGAGAAGGGCTGGATGCGGAAATGGTAGAGCACGACGCCGACGACCGCGATGGCCCGCAACAGGTTGATGTCGAGCCGAAAACTCTTTCCGGAGGCGGGCGGGGCAACTTGCGTCATGCCGTCCTGTTGGGTCGCTGGCGATTGCGACAGCAATAAGGGGGCCTGACGGCTCGGGCAATCCCGCGCTTGGCGGCCGGCGACGTCCGAGGGATAGTGCCGCACCCGGAAACGGCGCATCGGCTTGACGGCGGCCCTTCGAAAGCGGCAAGGCTTGCCGCAGATCCTCCGTTCACTTGAGGCCATCTTGGTTCTGATCGACGACGAATTCGACGCCCGCCTCGCCGGCGTGGCCGGTGCCATCGAGGCGCTGCTCGACGCGCAGCTGTCCGAAACGCCGCTGGCGGGCGAGATCGCGCGTCCGGCGCGGCTGGTCGAGGCGATGCGCTATGCGGCACTCGGCGGCGGCAAGCGGCTTCGGCCCTTCCTCGCGATCGAGGCGGCGCCGCTTTTCGGCCGCGACGGCCAGGGCGCGTTGCGCGCGGGCGCGGCGATCGAGTGCCTGCATTGCTACAGCCTCGTCCATGACGACCTGCCGGCGATGGACGACGACGATCTCCGCCGCGGCAAGCCGACCGTGCACCGCGCCTATGACGAGGCCACGGCGATCCTCGCCGGCGATGCGCTGCAGACGCTGGCGTTCGACCTGCTCGCCGACCCGGCGACCGATGCCGATCCGCAGGTGCGGGCCGAGCTGGTGCTGGGCCTGGCGCGCGCCTCGGGGCTCGGCGGCATGGCCGGCGGCCAGATGTTCGACCTGCAGGCCGAGCGGGAGACGCCGGATGAAGCCGGGATCCGCCGGCTCCAGGCGATGAAGACCGGTGCGCTGATCCGCTTTGCCTGCGAGGCCGGCGCCATCCTCGGTCGCGCCGCTTCCGAGGAGCGGGCCGCCATCCGCCGCTTCGGCGAGATCATCGGCCTCGCCTTCCAGCTCGCCGACGACATCCTCGACGAGACGGCGACGGCGGAGGCACTCGGCAAGGCGACCGGCAAGGATTCGTCGCGCGGCAAGGGGACCTTGGTCGGCCTCCATGGCGTCGACCGCGTCCGCGCCATGCTGGACGATCTGGTGGCGGAGGCGGCGGCGC
>JAEWAD010000120.1 GCA_023391905.1 Pseudomonadota bacterium
GCTCGGCGCGCATCAGCCAGGCGGCGGCGCCGACATGCGCGCCGAGCACGACGAGGCCGGCGCTGACCCAGAGCAGGGTCTCGCCGATCCGCGCGCCCCGGCCGATCGAACGGCTCCAGTCGGTCATGGTGCGGCCGGATCCGAAGCGGGAGGCGCGGAAGCGCCGGCGGCTGGCGGCGCCTCGGGCATCACCTCCAGCCCGACCAGCGCGATCTTCAGATAGCCGGCGTCGCGCAAAAGGTTCATCACCGCCATCAGCTCGCGATAGGCCACCGCCTCGTCGGCGCGCAGGAAGATGCGGGCCTCCTTGTCGCCCTCGGTCATGCGGTCGAGCGCCGCCGCCAGTGCCTCGCGCCCGATCGGATCATTGCCGACATGCAGCGCCAGATCCGCCTTCAGCGTCAGATAGAGCGGCTCGTCGGGGCGCTCCTTCGGCTGCGCCGTCGAGGCCGGCAGATCGATGTCGACGTCGACGGTCGCCAGCGGCGCCGCCACCATGAAGATGATCAGCAGCACCAGCATCACGTCGATGAACGGCGTGACGTTGATCTCGTGGCTTTCTTCCAGCTCGCCGCTGTCGCGCTGACGGATTCCGCCTGCCATCGCGCTTACCCCACCCGCCGGGCGGTCGCCGGCACCTTGGCATAGTCGAGATCGCGGCTGACCAGGCGCTCGACGCCGGTCGCGGCGTCGGTCAGCAACTGGCGATAGCCAGTGATGCTGCGGGCAAAGACGTTGTAGACGACGACGGCGGGAATGGCCGCGACGAGACCGATGGCGGTCGCCAGCAGCGCCTCGGCGATGCCCGGCGCGACAATGGCGAGATTGGTGGTCTGCGCTTCCGAGATGCCGATGAAGGCGTTCATGATGCCCCAGACGGTGCCGAACAGACCGACGAAGGGCGCGGTCGAGCCGATCGTCGCCAGCGCACCGGTGCCCTTCGACATGCGGCGGCCGGCCTGCGCCTCGATGCGCGCCAGGTTGGAGCCGAGCCGCTCCTTGACGCCACCGTCGCCGGCATAGTCGAGCGCGATCGCCGATTGGCGCAGTTCCTCCTCTGCCGAGCGCACCATGAAGGCGGCGGGGCCACCGCGGCCGGAAAGCACGCGGCTGGCCTCCGCCAGGCTCGACGAAGCCAGGATGACGGTCAGCGCGCGCCGGATGCGGGCGCGGGCGCACGCGATCTCTACGGTCTTCGCCAGCCAGATCGTCCAGGTCAGGAGCGAGGCGAGCGCGAGGCCGATCATGACCGACTTCACCACCCAGTCCGCCGCCATGAACATGCCCCAGGGCGACAGATTGTGCGGCAGGTCGGAACGGAGCTCGGGCCCGAGGAATTGCTGCAGCAGATCGTTCGGCGGCGCCTCGGCGGCGGGCGCATCCGCCGGAGCCGGCTGCACGGTGGCCGGCGCCGATGGCGAGATGGGATCCGACGTTGCCGGAACCGGCGTCACGCCTTGGTCCGCAACGACCGGCGGCAGGGACGCAGGCGGCTCTGCCGCCGACGGCGCCGCCACGGGCGCTGCGACGGCCGGTGCATCTGGCATCGGCTGCGAGATGGCGGGCGCTTCCGTGCCCGCATCCTGCGCCATGGCCGGCGACAGCAGGAGCGCCCAGGCCAGGACCAGCCCGGCGAGACCGGCGAACCTGCCGATCGCCGAACAGGCAGCGGCGGCTGCGGTGGCGGGCTGTGTCGGATGGGACATGGTCGGGGTCTCTCGTGCGGATGTTGTTCAAGCGACGGATCGCGCCCGGCCCGGCCGATCTGGCAGGGCCGTCGCGATCCGGGACGGCAGAATGGGTCTGGGTGCCGACGGGCGGTTGCCCTGGGTGCCAACATCGGGAAGCGGCGGGCTTTCGCGTCCGTCGCCGCCAGTTCTTGAGCCGAGATGTACCGGTCGGCCGCGCCCGGATCTCAGGCGAAAGCCTCGTTCACCAGCTCGTGCACGCGGCGGAAGGCGGCCTTCGCCCCCTCCGCCATGCGGACCTCGCCGGCTTCATCGAGTTCAAGCGCATCGAGCGCGGCGGTGAAGGTCTTCCAGTGCAGACCGCGCCCCTCCGGGGCGCCGGCGAGATGCCGGGCGCCGAGGCTCTCGGAAAGGCCGAGCTTGGCCGCTTCCTTGATCAGGAAAGCGGCGCCGAGATTGGAGCCCTCGGCGACATAGAGCCAGCCGAGCGCGGTGGCGATATCGGGATCGGCGCCGAAGACCGGCGGCTGCGTCGCCGCCGGCACGGACACCGCCAGATCGGCGAGATCCCGCTCGATCTGGCCGAGCCGCCGCCGGCCCGCGAGGTCGGGCAGCAACCGATCGAGCCTGCCGTTCGCGTAGAGCGCATCGATATCGCGGTGGAACTGGTGCTGCACCCGGAGGAAGCGGCCATAGCGGTCGCGGCTTTCAAACGGCCGGCCTGCCATGATCGCCTGGTCCAGCCGGCCATGCGTCTCGTTCGTCTCCGCCTTCAGCAGCCTGGCCCGGCTCGCCTCCTGTGGCCGCACGGTATCGATAGTGTCGCTCATGCCTGGGAATCCTTTGCCATGGGATTTGCTTGCCTGGGTTTTTCGGGATGGAAGGGCATGGGCTAGAACTTGTAGTTCACGCCCAGGCGGACCGTGTCGATGTCCAGATCGCCCCGCCAGCTGCGGGTCGCCGTCATGTTTCCGAGCGCCGTTTCATTCGTGAACGTGCCTCGGTCGAGATTGACGAAGTTGTACTCGCCCTTGAGGGTCCAGTTCCGCGTCATGGCGTATTCAACGCCGGCGCCGACGGTCCAGCCGGTCATCGTCTGGTTGTCGCGATAGCGCGTGCTGGAAGTCACCTCGCCGGTGCGGGACTTGAGGATGAGGGACTCGGACGCGTCGACATCGGCGGCGGCAAGGCCCGCGGCGCCATAAACGAAGAGCCGATCCATAGCGACGCCGACGCGCGCACGCGCCATCGCCATCCAGTTCACATCGGCCGTAAAACCGGCCAGCTCCCGGCGTTCGACCCGGATATCGGTGTCGTAGCCGGCATCCGTCCAGGCGAAGTCGCCTTCGAGACCGACGACGAGGCTGTTGGCGAACTGGTAGTTGAAGCCGGCCTGCACGCCAGCGGCCTTGCCGGTGAAGTCGCCCATGGTCTTGTCGCCCGGCGGTTGCGGATTCATCCCGCTATAGACCAGCTGGTAGTCGGCCACCTTGGCGCTGCCGCTCATATAGGCGGCATTCGCGCCGAGATAGAGCCCCGTCCAGTCGAAGGCGGGACCTTCGGCGAAATGCGTCAGGCCGCCGAGGCCATCCGAACCGCTGGAGGAAGCGGAGGGCGAAAACTGGCCGGTCAGACCGAACTTGATCGTGCGGCCGGGCGACGGCAGCAGGGCGAGGTTGAGCGGATCGACATAATACTGATCCGTCAGGTTCTCGATGCTGATCTGCGCCATCAGGAAGTCGCTGAGCTGATAGTTCGCGAAGACGTCGAGCAGGGTGTAGGGCTGCCAGAGGATCGGCGCGATGAACGGGCTGGCGCCGCCCTGCGTCGGTTCGGCTTCGGCGCCGCGCGGACCGACATAGGTCAGGCGGCCGCCGAGCGTCAGACGGTCGTCGAAGAATGTCTGGCTGAGCGCAAGGCTGAGCGAGTATTCCGGCGGAACGTAGTTGGTCGCATAGTCGGCCGCCAGCGAGCTGTTTTTGCAGCTGTCGAGCGTCCGGCAATATTCGATATTGGTGTAGTAGGTTCCGGCGAAATCGGCATTGAAGCCGCCGACCTTGTAGTTGCCGGACAATTCGAAGCCGGAGAACTTCGCCTGGGCGATGTTCTCGATCACCATCGCTCCGAAATAGGGAGCGGTCGGATCCGTGTAGCCGTACCAGCGACGGTTGATGTAGTCGTCGATCGTATTGTCGAAATAGGCCAGCTTCAGGCCGAGCGAGTCAGCCTCCGTCAGCAGCCCTTCCTTGACGAGATTGGCGCCGAATTCCCAATCGCTGGCTTGCTCGGGCTTCAGATTGCTGGCGAGGGTCGTTGCAAAGCCGCCGGCGGATTCGAACAGCGACGGCAGACGCGACGCCTGCTTGTAGCCGCCGAAGATCTGGACGCCGTCGACCGGCATGACCGTGACGCGCGTCGAGAAGTCGAGGGCATCGTCGGTGGCCGGCTCGTCGCGGTTGCCGGGCGCGTTGTTCTTCGAATTGTACTCGTGGTAGCGCAGGCC
>JAEWAD010000127.1 GCA_023391905.1 Pseudomonadota bacterium
CCCCGGCGCTCGTCGCCGGGGCGATGGTCCTGCTGACGGCTCTCTCCGGCGCCTCTGCCGCCGAGCTCGGCTTCAACCGGGTCAATCTCGGCTGGAAGAAGCCGGACGAGCGGCAGGACGTCATCGACGCGATGAAGCGGAGCGGCGTCACCTCGGTGCGGCTGTCGCTGAGCGCGCCGGTCGAACCGAGCCTCGACGCCGTCCGTGCCGCGCATGCGGCCGGCTTGCGCGTGCTGCTGGAAATCTCGCTCAACAACCGCGCCTTCTATCCCGACGGTACCGAGCGGCGCTCGGCCAAGGGCAAGAGCTTCGACGTCTACCGCCTCTCCGACCTCGATCCCGAGCGCTATCGCACCGTGCTGCGCCAGACATTGGCGGAGCTGGACCGCCTCGGCGTCGAACTGGTCGGCATCGAGCCCGGCAACGAGATCAACTGGGCCGGCTACAATGGCGACCTCGCGGTCAGCACGGATGCCAAGGTTGCCCCGGCCAAGAGCGATCCGGCCAAGGTGGCGGATGGGCTGGCGCGCTATGTCGACATCGTGCGGGTGACGCGCGAGGAGATGGCCGCGAGCCGGCTGAACAAGAATGCCAAGCTGATCTCTGCCGGCCTTTCCGACATGCCGGTGCCGTTTTCGCGCCGCATCGGGCTGGAGATCGTGCCCGCGCCGGACTGGACCGCCCGCATGCAGGCGCTCGGCCTCGATGCGCTCGTCGATGCCTATGGCATCCATGTCTATCCCGGCAGCACCGGCACGCGCGCCCGCCGCGACGGCCTCGTTCGCGAGGCGTTGTCGTTCTGCGGGCCGGACGGGGCGGGCAAGCCGTGCTGGATCACGGAATGGGGCGTCGCCAATACGTCGCCGCGTTGCCCCGTCGACGACAAGGTCCGCGCCGCGCAGGTGGAGCAGGTGCGCTCGATCATCGACGCCGATATCGCCGCCGGCCGCGTCGAGGCCGCCTATTATTTCGATTGGGACAGCGAGACGCCCTACAGCGTCTGGCGCTGCGGTGGCCTTTCCTCGGCCGGCCGCGCCGCCATCCGGCCGGTGGCCGACTGATGTCCCGGTCCCCGGCATAACCTTCAGGGAGGACGGCGCATATGGCGCTCCGCACTATCGTCATCGGCGGCTCGAACACGGTCATGCAGCCGGGCTACTGGCCGAGCCTCTTGACCAGCATGGCTCGGCGCGGGCACGCGCTCGACGTCGTCGCCGATCTCTCGGTCGGCGGCACGACGTCGGGTTTCGGCCTGTTCCAGCTGAAGTCGCATCCGGGCCTCGCCGAGGCCGACCTGCTGATCATCGAGTACGCGCTGAACGACGCCTTCGTCTATGGCGACGAGCGGCGGCCGTTCCGGCACTGGGCCCGCTTCTACGAGGGCATCATCCGCCATGCGCTGGAGCTGAACCCGTCGCTGCGCATCGTCTCGCTCGTGTTCGGCGCCCGCGGCGGCACCTATGTCAGCTCGGTGCCGTCGATCGACGCCGGCATGCACTACATCTCCGACTGGTACGAGACGTCGGTGATCAACGTCTCGCGCAGCCTGATGCGCCGCTTCGGACGCGAGGTCGTGACCGATCCCGCCTTCTATTCCGACCAGGGCCACTATGCGCGCCCGATCGCCACCTCCATCGTTTCCGACATCGTGGCGGATGAGCTGGAGCGGGTCCTGAGCCTGCCGGTACGGCCGCGCGCCCTGCCGGTGGCGGTCGATCCGCATCATTTCGCCGGCGCCAGCATCATCGACGCGAAGACGCTGATCGAGACCTGCGGCCTGCCGGCGCGCGAATACAAGAACCGCCGGTTCGCCGCCACGACGGCCGATCTCGGCGGCCACCGGCTGAAGCTCCAGTTCGAGAAGGGCAGGCCGCTCGCCTTCTCCTATGTCTGCTCGCCCGAGATCGGCGCGCTGCAGGTGACGATGGGGGGCGAGACGGTCGAGGCGGCGATGCTGAAGGGCGGCGTGCGAGACGGAAATTTCAAGTTCCTGCTCTCGATGCTGAGCTGCGAATTCCTCTATCCGGGCCCCGCCCTGCTGCAGGAGCCCGCGAGCCTCGCCTGCACGATCGAGGTCGCGCGCGGCGCGCCGCGTCCCAACCGGCACTTGCCGAAGGACAATGTCGCGCATGGCGCATGGGACCCGGCCGCGCAGACCGCACTGCCGTTGCTCGGCATGCTCTATACCGGAACGCTGAAATCCTGCGTCGCCGAGGCGGTCGAGAGAGACAGGCCTCAGCCGGTGGCGGCGAGCGTCGAGCGGGTTGCGGCAGCCCCCAGCATCTGAGCCATGATCGCGCGCTGGCGCGCCAGGCAGCGGTCGAGCGCGTACCGCTCGATGATCGTCTGGCGCGCCTGAATGCGCATGTCGACGAAGGATTGCGGGCGCGCGAGAACGTCGAGGATGGTGTCGGCGAGGGCGTCCGGCTCGAAGAATGGCACCAGAAGCCCGTTCTGCCCGTGGCTGATGACTTCCTCGACCGGCGCCGTGGCCGAGCCGATCACCAGCGCGCCGCAGGACATCGCCTCCAGCACCGACCAGGACAGCACGAACGGGTAGGTGAGATAGACGTGGGCGGCCGAGATCTGGAAAAGCCGTGTCAGCGTCTCATGCGGCACCTGGCCGGGGAAGAAGGCGCGCGCCGGATCGAGCGGCGTCTCTTCGAGGATTGCCTCCTTCCAGGAGCGCCCGTCGCTGCGCGCCGCGCCATAGCTGTTTGAATCACCGCCGACGAAGACGAAGACCGCATCCGGGTTGCGCTCGAGGACACGCGCCGCCGCCTTCACCGCCTGTGGAAAGCCGCGATAGGGTTCGAGATCGCGCGCCGCGAAGGTCACGACCGGATCGCCGGCGCGGATGACGCGACCGTCGGGCAAGGTGAGGCCGCGGCTGCGATCGGGGCGGAACCGCCTGACGTCGATGCCGTCGTGACAGGTCGCGATTCGACGGCGGGCGCTTTCGGGATAGCGGCTGCGCTGCCATCCGGTCGGGCTGATGCCGGCCTCGATCGCGTCAAGCGTCACCAGCTGGGCGGCGTTGCGCAGACGCAGCCGCTGGCGCACGTCGAGATTGATCTCATCGCCCGGGTCGAAGCCGACATCGGCGCCTTCCGCGCGGTAGAAGAACTCGCAATAGCCGAGGGCAGGGACCTTCGGCACGACATCCTTCACGAACATCATGCTGCCCCAGCCGATATGGCCGAGCACGATGTCGGGTGGCCCTTCGTTCTTCACCAGAGCGTCGAGCGTCTCGGCCACGCGCAGGCCGAGCCGGACATGATGCTCGGTGGTGGCGAGCGGGCTGCTGCGAATGGCGTGTGGCTGCGCCGGGCGCTCGGCCCTGTGGCGGAGGATGCGCACGCCCGGGAGGCGGCGATCCACGCTTTCGGTGATCAGCGTCACCTCGCCGCCGGCGGCAGCGAGATTGGCGGCCAGGTGCTCGAACTGGCCAACGCCGCGTCTGTGGATGAAGAGGACCTTCATGCGGTCAGGGCGCCCCGGTGATGGCGGGGCTGCCGTCCGTTACGCGCCGTAGCGCGTTGCGTTGGTCCAGACCAGCTCCAGCTTCTGGAGCAGGCGATAGGCGTTGTCGAGCTCGCGCGATTCCCCTTCGTCCCGGACGAGCAGGCGGTGATAGGTGTCGTCGGTGGCGCGCAGCGCCTGGCAGAGGTCATGCCCCTTCTGCGACAGGCTGATCCGGGCCGAGCGACGATCGCGCTGCGACGCGACGCGGTCGATATAGCCGAGATCGACCAGCTGCTTCAGGTAGTAGGAGACGTTCGAGCCGAGATAGTGGCCTTTGTCCAGGAGATCCCGGACCGAGAGGTCGCCATTGCCGATGGTGAACAACACCATCACCTGGGCCGGGCCGATATCGCCGACGCCGAGCTTCCCCATCTCGATTCGAAGCAGGTCGGTGAAACGCCGATTGACCCGTTCGATGGTCCTGGCCAGCTCGAAATGGGTGACATGCCCCGCGTCATTATCGATGGCCGCCGTGGGGATGCTCGCATTTGCGAGATTGTTGCCAGGTGCAGTCTTGATATTCGACTCCTCGACTTCTACCGCCGCTTGCAGAAGTTCTCGCGTCATTTGGGCCCCGCATTGCTAAGTTAGTTCAACTTTTGAAGCATTGTTATAAGTAGTCGTCTAAAATCGGTAATGCTTCAACCTATAGACGTCTTAGAATCAAGCATTAGTTAGGATTGTCAGAAAATTCGATTAAATGTATCTTCTGGACACCCTTGAATACGAACGATAAAGTTCAGAAATGACAATTTCAAGGCAATCCAATATTATGCCGAAAATTGAAACAACGTCTACGCATGTTGCAGATGCGAAGACGCAGGGGAATGTCGATGTTCCCCAGGCCGTCATTATCGAGGCGCGTCGCTCCTTCCTCGGCGGTCTCGGCTATGCCGCCATGTTGAGTGCGTTCATCAACGTCCTGCAGCTCACGATACCGCTCTATATGCTTCAGGTGCACGATCGCGTGCTGAACAGCCGAAGCATGGATACGCTTGCCATGCTGTCGATATTGGCAGCTGGCGCGCTCACGCTCTATGGCATTCTTGAGTTTATCCGCTCCCAGATTTTTCAGGTGATGAGCGGCCGGCTTGTGCGCAAGCTCAATGGCCCGGTGCTGACCGCCTCGATCCGCGCCTCGGCGCGCGAAGGCACCAGCCGCGCGGCGCAGGCCCTGCGCGATCTGGCCGAACTGAGGTCGTTTCTCACGAGTCATGCCGTCAGCGCTCCGCTCGAGGCGGTGTGGAGTCCGATCTTCCTGACCGTGCTGTTCCTGCTGCATCCCGGCTTCGGCATCGTCGGAATCGTTTCCATCCTCATCCTGATCATATCAAGCATCGCGCTCGACATCTCGACCCGAGGCCTGCTTTCCGAAGCCAACAAAGCGAATATTGAAGCAATCGGCGGCGTGGCCGGCCAGGTCCGCCATGCCGAGGTGATCGAGAGCATGGGCATGCTGCCGGCGCTGGCGGCGCGCTGGCGCCTGGCCCAGTTCAGCGCGCTGGAGATGCTCGAGGCGGGCAACCGTCGCGGTAAGATCATCGCCACCGTCACGCGGACCATTCGATACGGCATGCAGCTCTTCGTGCTGGCGCTCGGCTGCATCCTGGCGATCCGCCAGGAAATCTCGAGCGGCGCGATGATCGCCTCGACCATCGTCATGGGCCGGCTCTTGATGCCCTTCGACAGTGTGGTGGAAAACGGCCGTCAGTGGGTGGCGGCGTCCGGTGCTTGGAAGCGGGTGCGCGAGCTGATCGAATCCGAGGGATCGGACCGCCAGACCATGCCGACGGCCGTCTGCGAGGGCGATCTCGTCGTCGACCGGCTGATCTATGCGGCGGCCGGGCAGGACGTGCCGATCATCAAGGGCGTCTCGTTCAGCCTGTCGCCCGGCGAGGTGCTCGGCGTCATCGGCCCCTCGGCGGCCGGCAAGTCGACGCTGGCGCGGCTTCTGGTCGGTATCGTCAAGCCGACCGCCGGCGGCGTCTATCTCGACGGCAACAGCGTCTATCTCTGGGAGCGCGGGTCGTTCGGCCAGTTCGTCGGCTACCTGCCGCAATCCGTTTCGCTGCTCGACGGCACCATTCGCGACAACATCGCTCGCATGGATGACGGCGACCCGCGCGCCGTGATCGAGGCGGCCCGCACGGCCGATGTGCACGAGATGATCGGCCGCCTGCCGCTCGGCTACGACACGCCGGTCGGCGATGCGCGGCTGACGCTCTCCGGCGGCCAGCGACAGCGTGTCGCACTCGCGCGCTGCCTCTACGGTCACCCGCGCCTGATCGTGCTCGACGAGCCCAACGCCAATCTCGATGCAACCGGCGAGGCGGCGCTGATCCGAGCCATCCGGGCTGCCAAGGCGGACGGCGCGATCGTCGTGATCATCGCGCATCGGCCGGCGATCATGGAGGTCGCCGACAAGCTGCTCGTGCTCGAAAACGGCCGGGTATCCCAGTTCGGTCCGCGGACCGACATTGTCTCGCCGATGCATGGCGACCGGTCGTCGGCCAAATCCTCGCCGGCGATCGCCAAGGGCGGAGACCGCCGATGAATGACCTGACCAGGCAATCCCGGGCCGATATCGAGAAGGCCCGGCGCGAAGCCGTGCCGGCAATCGTCTATGCCACCGCCATCCGCGGCAGCCGCAACGACGTCATCGACCGCGAGCCGAGCCTGAAGGTGCCGGTCATCGCCGGGCTGGTGGCCATCGTCGTCGGATTCGGCGGCTTCATGAGCTGGGCGTTCTCCGCCAATCTCGACAGCGCCGCTGTCGCCAGCGGCTCGGTCGTCGCCGATACCAAGCGCAAGACCGTCAGCCATTTCGAGGGCGGCATCCTGAAGCGCCTGCTCGTGCGGGAGGGAGACCTCGTCCAGCCGGGGCAGCCGCTGATCCTGCTCGACGACACCCGCGCCCGCTCCGAGCTGCAGCAATTGACCGCCCGGCGCTTCGCCCTGACGGCAAAGCTGGCGCGGCTTCGCAGTGAACAGGCAGAGGCGGCTGCGATCACTTTTCCGGCCGAATTGCTCGAGGCGACCGAGCAGGCGGCCCGCGACGCCATCGCGGCGGAGACGAAATTCTTCACCAGCCGGCTGGCCGCCAAGGGCGGGCGTCTCGACGTGCAGCGCAAGTCCGTCGAGCAGCACGAGGCGGAGGCGCAGGCGCTTGCCGCCCAAGGCGACGCGTCGCGGCGCCAGATCGAGCTTCTGCAGGAGCAGCGCGACGCGATCGCGGGCCTGGTCGAGAAGGGGTTCGCGCGGCGCTCGCAGCTGCTGGAGATCGATTCGAAGCTCAGCGAGCTGCAGGGCGACGCGGGCGAATTCACCGCCAATCGCGCCAAGGCCGAGCAGGCCAAGGCCGGCGCCAAGCTGGAGCTGCTGGCGCTGACGCAGGACTGGCAGCAGCAGGTGGCCGGCGAGATCGCCACCGCACAGGGTGAACTCGCCGATGTCGACGAGCGCATCGTCGCGGCGCGCGACGTGCTGCAGCGGCTCGAGGTGCGCTCGCCGCAGGCGGGCGTCATCGTCAATGCCCAGGTCCGCACGGTCGGCGGCGCCATCTCGGCCGGCGCGCCGCTGATGGACATCGTCCCCGAGGACGAGCCCCTGGTGATCGAGGCGCATGTCAGTCCGACCGACATCGACAGCATCCGGGTCGGCTCGCCGGTGCGTGTCCGGCTCACTGCCTACAACCAGCGCCGCCACGCGCCGCTGGAGGGCAAGCTGACCTATGTCGCCGCCGACCACGTCGTCGACGAGCGCACCAACCAGACCTATTTCGTCGTCCGCGCCGAGGTGCTGCCGGAGTCGCTCGCGGCGGCGCCGGGCATCAAGCTCTATCCCGGCATGCCGGCCGACGTGCTGATCATCAACAAGCCGCGGCTGGCAATCGACTACCTGCTGTCGCCGATCACCGACAGCTTCGACGCCGCCTTCCACGAGGAATAGCCCGCCCGGATTTTCTGCCCGAAGCCCCGGGCCCCGGCGCCCGGGGCGGGGGGTGGGGCGG
>JAEWAD010000199.1 GCA_023391905.1 Pseudomonadota bacterium
GGAAAAGGGCTCCGATACCAAGAGCCGGCTGGCGCATAATTTCGGCTCGCCGCGGCCCGAGGGCTACCGCAAGGCCGTGCGCATCATGGAGCTCGCCGAGCGCTTCCAGCTCCCGGTGATCGCGCTGGTCGACACCGCTGGCGCCTATCCCGGCATCGACGCCGAGGAACGCGGCCAGGCCGAGGCGATCGCGCGCTCGACCGAGGCGGCGCTTGGCCTCGGCACGCCGAACGTCTCCGTCATCATCGGCGAGGGTGGTTCGGGCGGCGCGATCGCGATCGCCACCGCCAACCGCGTGCTGATGCTCGAGCATTCGATCTACAGCGTGATCTCGCCGGAAGGCGCGGCCTCGATCCTCTGGCGCGACGGCAGCCGCGCCCAGGACGCCGCCACCAACATGAAGATCACGGCGCAGGACCTGTTCCGCTTCAACGTCATCGACGAGATCGTGCCCGAGCCGATGGGCGGCGCGCATCGCGATCCCGACGCGGCGGTGGAAGCGACCGGCAAGGCCATCGAGCAGGCGCTCGCCAGCTTCCAGGGCATGTCGGAGACCGAGATCAAGCGCCAGCGTCGCGAGAAGTTTCTCGCGATCGGCCGGTCTCTTTGACACGATTCCGCCCGTCTTCCAGCCTAAAGAGCATGTGATTCGATCTGCACGTCCCGTCCCGGGGCGTGCGGTCGCTTAGAGACGGGATGGAGCGGCTTCGCGGCTTGGCGGGGGCTCCACAGGGGTGTCCATGTCAGGTTCCGTTTGGTCAGGTTCCGCGTTTTCGGGTTCCGTTCTTTTCTCGCGTCTCCGCAAGGCCGCCCTGGTGGTGGCCGCCGGCCTGGCGCTCGCCGCCTGCCAGGATGCCGGCGTTCCCAAGCACATGAAGCCGCTCCCCGCCAAGATCAAGGCGAAGATGGAGCAGCTCAACATGGATGCGAAGGCGCCGATCTACATCCGCTCCTTCAAGGAAACATCCGAGTTCGAGGTCTGGAAGCAGCGCCGCGACGGCACCTACGGCCTGCTGAAGACCTATTCGATCTGCAAATGGTCCGGCAAGCTCGGCCCGAAGATCAAGGAAGGTGACCGCCAGGCGCCGGAAGGCTTCTATACCGTCCGTCCCGGCCAGATGAACCCGAATTCGAGCTACTACCTGTCGTTCGACATCGGCTTCCCGAATGCCTTCGACCAGTCGCTCGGCCGCTATGGCACCAATCTGATGGTGCACGGCGCCTGCTCCTCGGCCGGCTGCTACTCGATGACCGACGATTCCGCCGGCGAGATCTACTGGCTCGCGCGCGACTCCTTCATCGGCGGCCAGCGCTCCTTCGAGGTGCATCTCTATCCGTTCCGGATGACGGCCGAGAACATGGCGCGTCATCGCAACGACCCGAACATGCCGTTCTGGGAGATGCTGAAGGACGGCAGCGACCATTTCGAGGTCACCCGCAAGCCGCCCGTGGTCGGCGTCTGCGACAAGCGCTACGTCTTCAACGTCAATACCGGCAGCAAGCTGAATGCGTCCGCTGCCTGCCCGGCGGATATGCGTGTTCCGGAAATGCTGGAGGCCGCCGTCAAGCAGAAGCAGGCCAAGGACCAGCAGATCTTCGTCGCGACGGCCGCCAAGCTCGACGGCCAGGACCAGGTCGCTGCCTCGAAGGCCGTGGCCGATGCCGCCGCCCGCCCGGCGTCGGCCGACGCGGCCGCGGTCGCCGCCTCGCCGGCCGCCTTCGCGAACCCGGTCGTCACCGAGGGCAACGCCGCTTCGCTGGCGATCGGCGGCGTGCCGGCGCCCGGCATGCCGCTGCCGGTGCCGTCGCCCGTCCGCATGTCGATGGAGCCGGCCCAGGCCGCGCCCGCCGAGACGGCCAAGAAGCCGGGCTTCTGGGACAAGTTCAAGCGCCGCCAGCCGTCGTAAGGCGGGCTCCACTCCCTTCGGCTCCCCGCCGCATGGGCGGGAAGTCCCTTGACCTCTCCCATGGGGAGAGGTCGGTCCGCAGGGCCGGGTAGGGGGTAGGGAACCATCCGGGCGAGACGCCCCCGAGGCTCGATCTTCGGGGACGCAGCCCCTCACCCGCCGGCCTCCGGCCGTCGACCTCTCCCGAGAGGCGAGGGGAGAGCCATCGCGATGGCCGGCACGGCCCGATGGCACCGGAACCTGATGGCACTTTCATATTCCGCGTCATCCCTGCGCAAGCAGGGATCCATGCAGCCTGGGAGCCGCGGCTCCCGGCAGGGCGTGTCGTCCTTGCTCCCGAGCTCTCGGCGGAATGGATCCAGGGTCAAAGCCCGGGATGACGCCGGAGCGTGGGCGGACAGCGTGCCAATCGCAAGCATGATGAACTGCTCGAGATTCCCTCCCCCTTGTGGGGAGGGCTAGGGAGGGGGTACCGGCTCCGCCCGAGCAAGGGTTCACCGTTCGGAGCGCACCCCTCCATACCGAGGTGGCACCCCCACCCCATCCCTCCCCACAAGGGGGAGGGAGCAGTACGCCCCCAAAAGAAAAGCCCGGCATCTGGGGATGCCGGGCTTGTGGTGACCGCTTGGGATGCGGGATTTGTCTCAGGCGAGCTTGCCGTGGCAGTGCTTGAACTTCTTGCCCGAGCCGCAGGGGCAGGGGGCGTTGCGCTGCAGGCGGCTCCAGGTCGTCGGGTCGTTCGGGTCGACGCCGAGCGCCGCGAAGCCGGCGGCGGCGTCGGCGTTCTGCAGCAGCGGCTGGTCGAACTCGTTCTCGCCCGACAGCGGGTCGAGATGCATCGCCTGCATGTCGTCCATGTCGTCCGGCGCCAGCGGCGGCGACTGCATGATCTCGACGCGCATCATCTGCGCCGTGACGGCCTCGCGCAGGCTCTGCAGCATGCCCTCGAACAGCTCGAAGGATTCCGTCTTGTACTCGTTCAGCGGGTCGCGCTGGGCGTAGCCGCGGAAGCCGATGACCTGGCGCAGATGGTCGAGCGTGACCAGGTGTTCGCGCCACAGATGATCGAGCGTCTGCAGCAGCACGGCCTTCTCGACCTGGCGCATGACGGTCGGCGAGAAGCGCTCGGTGCGCGCCGAGGCGGCTTCGTCGCCGGCCTTCTGCACGCGCTCCAGCACCTCGGCGTCGGCGATGCCGTCCTCGGCCGCCCAGGCCTCGATCGGCAGATCGAGATTGACGGCGGCGATCAGCGCCTCGTGCAGGCCCTTGGCGTCCCACTGCTCGGGATAGGCCTTTTCCGGGATGTGCTTGGAGACGAGGCCGGCAATGACCTCGTTACGCATGTCTTCGACGGTGGCGCTGACATCTTCGTCGGCCATCAGCTCGATGCGCTGGTCGAAGATGACCTTGCGCTGATCGTTCATGACGTCGTCGTATTTCAGCAGGTTCTTGCGGATGTCGAAGTTGCGCGCCTCGACCTTCTGCTGCGCCTTTTCCAGAGCCCGGTTGATCCAGGGATGGACGATCGCCTCGTCCTCCTTGAGGCCGAGCTTCTGCAGCATGCTGTCCATGCGCTCCGAGCCGAAGATGCGCATCAGGTCGTCCTGCAGCGACAGGAAGAAATGCGAATGGCCGGGGTCGCCCTGGCGGCCGGAGCGGCCACGCAGCTGGTTGTCGATGCGGCGGCTCTCGTGCCGCTCGGTGCCGATGACGTAGAGGCCGCCGGCGGCGAGCGCCTTCTCCTTCAGCGTCGCGATCTCGGCCTTGATCTCTTCGATCCGGCGATTGCGCTCCGCCTCGTCGAGAACCTCGCCGAGCTCGCGCTCGATGCGCATCTCGAGGTTGCCGCCGAGCTTGATGTCGGTACCGCGGCCGGCCATGTTCGTCGCGATCGTCACGGCACCGGGCACGCCGGCCTGGGCGACGATATAGGCTTCCTGCTCGTGATAGCGGGCGTTCAGCACCTGGTGCGGGACCTTCTCCTTCTTCAGGAGGTCCGCAAGCAGTTCCGACTTCTCGATCGAGGTGGTGCCGACGAGGACGGGCTGGCCGCGCTGGGCGCAGTCCTTGATCACGCGGATGATCGCCTTGTACTTCTCGTTGGCCGTCCGGTAGACCTCGTCGTCATCGTCGATGCGCGAGACGGGAACGTTGGTCGGGATCTCGATCACCTCGAGCCCGTAGATGTCCATGAACTCGGCCGCTTCCGTCTGCGCCGTACCGGTCATGCCGGCCAGCTTCTCGTACATGCGGAAATAGTTCTGGAAGGTGATCGAGGCGAGCGTCTGGTTCTCGGGCTGGATCTTGACGTGTTCCTTCGCCTCGAGCGCCTGGTGCAGGCCCTCGGAGTAGCGACGGCCCGGCATCATGCGGCCGGTGAACTCGTCGATGATGACGACCTCGTCGTCCTTGACGATGTAGTCCTTGTCGCGCTGGAACAGCTTGTGGGCGCGCAGGCCCTGGTTCACGTGGTGCACGACGGTGACGTTCTCGACGTCGTAGAGCGACTCGCCCTTGAGCAGGCCCGCTTCGGTGAGCAGCTGCTCGAGCTTTTCGTTGCCGGCCTCGGTGAAGCTGGCGGTGCGCTGCTTCTCGTCGATCTCGTAGTCTTCCGGCAGCAGCTTCGGAATGAACGCGTCGATCGTGTTGTAGAGCTCCGAGCGGTCGTCGAGCGGGCCGGAGATGATCAGCGGCGTGCGCGCCTCGTCGATCAGGATCGAGTCGACTTCGTCGACGATCGCGTAGTGATGCGGGCGCTGCACCATCTGGCCGAGCTCGTACTTCATGTTATCGCGCAGATAATCGAAGCCGTACTCGTTGTTGGTGCCGTAGGTGATGTCGCAGGCATAGGCCGCGCGGCGCTGGTCGTCGTCGAGGCCGTGCACGATGACGCCGACCGACAGGCCGAGGAAGCGGTAGAGCCTGCCCATCCATTCGGCGTCTCGGCTGGCCAGGTAGTCGTTCACGGTGACGACGTGCACGCCCTTGCCGGTGAGCGCGTTCAGGTAGACCGGCAGCGTCGCCACCAGCGTCTTGCCTTCGCCCGTCTTCATCTCGGAGATCGCGCCGTCGTTCAGCACCATGCCGCCGATCAGCTGCACGTCGAAGTGCCGCATGCCGAGCGCGCGCTTGGCGCCCTCGCGCACGGTGGCGAAGGCGGGCACGAGCAGGTCGTCGACCGACTTGCCGGCGGCGATCTCGCGCTTGAACTGTTCGGTGCGGGCGCGCAGCTCGTCGTCGGAGAGCTTCGAGAGCTCGGCTTCCAGCGCGTTGATCTGGGCGACCTTCGGTCGGTAGCCCTTGACGCGGCGGTCATTGGCGGAGCCGAAGATTTTGCGCGCGAGCGAGCCGAGACCGACCATTGGTCATCCTTGATGTTGGTCCGGACCGCCCGAAGTGGTGCTGGGCGCCGGGTTTTCAGGTGTCGGCGGATCGCATCGGCTGCGACGAAGGCCGGAAACCGCAAGTGCGCCGTCACCCCAGACGTCACAGCGTTCTGGACGCCGAGTTCCGAGACAGATAAGAGGGGGCACAATGGTTGTCAACGTGGACGCCGGCACGCGCAATGCCCGGAAAATGCCGGAATTGCAGCCGATCCACGCAGTCGAACGCGGCGGGCAGAGCCTGCGCGCCGTCGGATCCCTCCGTAACGGAACAGGACAAGTCCATGACGTCACGTGTTTCAACTTCCCTGACGGCCCTGCGCGGCCCCGCCCTGGCCGTGCTCGGCCTGATGGCGATGGCGCTGCCGGCGGCGGCGCAGGACGCGGCGCCGAAGGACGCGGCCCCCGCGGCGGCCCCGGCTACCGTGGACCCGAAGACCGTGGTGGCGACCGTCAATGGCGAGCCGATCACCGAGGCCGACCTGACGCTGGCCAGCGAGGACTTCGCCGAGGAGCTCGCCAAGGTCGCGCCGGATCAGCGCCGCAAGGCCATCCTCGACGTGCTGGTCGACCTGCGCCTGATGGCCGGCGCCGCCGAGAAGGATTCCCTCGACAAGACCGAGGAATTCCAGCGTCGCCTGGCGCTTCTGCGCGCCCGCGCGCTGCGCAACGAGTTCTTCCGCACCAAGGTCGACCTCGCCGTCACCGACGAGGCGGTCAAGCAGCGCTACGAGGCGGAAGTCGCCAAGATCGTGCCGGAGGAGGAAGTCCACGCCGCGCACATCCTGGTCGAGACCGAGGACGAGGCCAAGGCGATCATCCAGGAGCTCGACAAGGGCGGCGATTTCGCCAAGCTCGCCGAGGAGAAGTCCAAGGATCCCGGCTCGGGCAAGATGGGCGGCGATCTCGGCTTCTTCACCAAGGGCAAGATGATCAAGGAGTTCGAGGACGCGGCCTTCGCGCTCGAGCCCGGCAAGTACACCGAGAAGCCGGTCAAGTCGCAGTACGGCTACCACGTCATCAAGTCGGTCGAGAAGCGCAAGCAGCCGCTGCCGACCTATGACCAGGTCAAGGACCAGGTTCGCCAGCTGGTGCTGCGCGACACCTTCGTCGACACCGTCTCGAAGCTGCGTACCGACGGCAAGGTCGACATCGTCGACCCGGCGCTGAAGGCGGCCCCGGCGACGACGCCGGCCCAGTAGGCCGCCGTGTTGCCGCAGGGTTAACGGATCGCTAACGGAAGGGCCGGACATCGTCCGGCCCTTTTGCTTGGGTGGGCGTCCCGGCCCGCGCTTAAACGGCTTGCGTGTGACCGAGGCTTCGGGCAGAGGGATGGCTTTCCCGTTGCCCGAAACAGCCGAGGCATCATGTCCACCGCCGTCTCCCCGCTCGCCGTTCCCTTCCCCGACATGCCGCCGATCGAGGGCGTCCGCTTCGCGACCGCCGAGGCCGGCATCAAGTACAAGAACCGCCTCGACGTCTTCCTGGCGCTGTTCGCCGAGGGGACCACGGTCGCCGGCGTCTTCACCCAGTCGAAATGCCCGTCTGCGCCGGTCGACTGGTGCCGGGAATCGCTCGCCGGCGGCACGGCCCGGGCGCTGCTGGTCAATTCGGGCAACGCGAACGCGTTCACCGGCAAGAAGGGCCGCGAGACGACGAGCCTGCAGGGCGAACTGGCGGCGAAGGTCGCGAACTGCCGTCCCGACGAGGTCTTCCTCGCCTCGACCGGCGTGATCGGCGAACCGCTCGATGCCCAGAAATTCGCCGTCGTCCTGCCGGATGCCGCGGCCCGCGCCGCCGCTGGCCCCTGGGTCGACGCCGCCCGCGCCATCATGACCACCCACACCTTCCCGACGGGCGCGACCCGCACGGTCAAGCTCGGCGCCGCCACGGTGACCATCAATGGCATCGCCAAGGGCGCCGGCATGATCGCGCCCGACATGGCGACCATGCTGTCCTTCGTCGCCACCGACGCCGCCATCGACGCGCCCGTCCTGCAGGCGCTGCTCTCGAAGGGCGTCGCGGGCAGCTTCAACGCGGTGACCGTCGACAGCGACACCTCGACTTCCGACACGCTGCTCCTGTTCGCCACTGGCAAGGCCGCAGGCGCCGAGCGGATCTCCGATCCGGCCGATCCGCGCCTCGCCGACTTCGCGACGGCGCTGGACGCGATCCTGCTCGATCTCGCGCAGCAGGTGGCGCGCGACGGCGAGGGCGCCCGCAAGCTGATCGAGGTGCGCGTCGAGGGCGCCGTTTCCGACGCCTCCGCCAAGCGCATCGCGCTCTCGATCGCCAATTCGCCGCTGGTGAAGACCGCCGCCGCCGGCGAGGACGCCAATTGGGGCCGCGTCGTGATGGCGGTCGGCAAGGCTGGCGAACCGGCCGATCGCGACAAACTCTCGATCTCGTTCGGTGAGACGCGCGTCGCCTTCGAGGGGGAGCGCGATCCCGACTATTCGGAGGCCGTCGCCTCGGCCTACATGAAGAACAAGGAAATCGTGATCACCGCCGCGATCGGCCTCGGCGATGGCCGGGCGACGGTCTGGACCTGCGATCTCACCAAGGAATATGTCGCGATCAATGGCGATTATCGGAGCTGAGGCCGACGGGCCGAACGGGGTGCACCTGACGACGCTGGCGATCGAGGCGGCGTGCCTTTCGGCGTGGCCGGCGGTCAGCACCGTGCATGACGGCGCCTGGATCTGGCGCTTCGCGCATGGCTACAGCAAGCGCTCCAACTCGTTCCAGAGCCTCGATCCGGCGGATGACGGCGATGCCGGCCGCCGGATCGCCTATCTGGCGGCGCTGTCGGCGCGCAACGGCATCGAGCCGGTGTTCCGCGTCACGCCGCTGGCGGGCGCGCGCGTCGTCGCCGCCCTCGACCAGGCCGGCTGGGCGCCGTTCGATGAAAGCCGCGTGCTGGCGATGAACCTCGACGGGCACGGTTTCGCCCGCGAAGGGGACGTCCGCTTCTTCGATCCGACCGACCCGCGCTGGTTCCGCGCCCAGACGGCGCTCAGCGCGACCTCGGGCCGCACCGTCGAGCTCCTGAAGACGCTGCTCGGCCTGATCGCCCCGGAGGCGCGCGGCATCGTCGCCTATGCGCAGGACGGCACGCCGGCGGCCACCGCGCTGGCCGTCAATTCCGGCGGCATCGGTGTCTTCCTGAACGTCGTCACCGACAAGACCAAGCGCCGGCAGGGCCATGGCCGCCGCGCCATGCAGGCGGCGCTCAGCTGGACGGTCGAGAATGGCGCGCGACACGCGGCGATCCAGGTGACCTCCGATAATGTCGCGGCCATCCAGCTCTACGAGGCCCTCGGCTTCGTCGAGCAGTACCGCTATCACTACCGCCGCCCGGCCTGATCCCCGTTCCGAGGTTCCAATGTCCCGCCGTCTCCTCCTGGTCGTCGCCTGCGCCCTCGTCGATCCCGACAATCGCATCCTGATCGGCCAGCGGCCGGAGGGGAAGGCGCTTGCCGGCCTCTGGGAGTTTCCCGGCGGCAAGGTCGACGCCGGCGAGACGCCGGAGGACGCGCTGATCCGCGAGTTGCGCGAGGAACTGGGCGTCGAGACCAAGACGGCCTGCCTGGCGCCGCTGACCTTCGCCAGCCACACCTATGACGACTTTCATCTCCTGATGCCGCTCTATGTCTGCCGGCGCTGGACCGGATTTCCTCGGAGTCTCGAGGGGCAGGCGCTCAAGTGGGTTCGCGCCAAGCAACTGCGCGACTATCCGATGCCGCCGGCCGACGAGCCGCTGATCGCGCCGTTAATCGAGCTTTTATGAGTTTGCGCCAGCCTGACGTCTGAAGGCGTCGCATCGCGCGGCGCCGGATATCGTCGGCCAGGACCATGCGCGCGATCGCCGGACATTCCCTGAGACGCCTGCTGCGCGACCGGCGCGGCTCGATGCTGGCCGAATACGGCCTGATCATCGGCGTCGTCCTGCTGGCGCTCCTCGGCGTGACCATGACCTGGGGCGGCGTCGTCGCGCTCTGGGATCGCCTTGCGGGCGCGCTGCTGGGCGCCTGAGGCGCCACCGAGCTATTCGTCCGTCGGTTGGTTCCGATCGCCTTGCTCGGCGTCCCTGCGGGCCGCCTCGATGGCGTCGGCCAACCGCATCTTGGCCGATCCCGGCTTCAGCGGCTTCGGCTGGCTTTCGTGCGGCGCCCAGCCCGACAGCGCGATCAGCTCGAAGGTTGCACGGATGCGCCCGTCCGCGTCGGAATAGCGCTCGGCATAGAGCTCGGCGGCCCGGGCGAGGATGGCGCGGGTGAGCGGCCGCTTGTCGCGCGCGACGAGCGCATTGGTCGCGCCCATGGCGCGCAGGTCGCGCATCAGGTGGAAGATGCTGTCGTAGCGCACCGTCAGCCGGTCGCTGTCCGTCACGGGCAAGGCAAATCCGGCCCGCTGCAACAGGCCGCCGATGTCGCGGATGTCGGCGAAGGGGGCGACGCGCGGCGCGGCGCCGCCGCGAATGTCGCTCTCGGCCGTCGTCAGAACGGCGCGCAGCTCCTGCAGCGTATCGCCGCCGAGGAGCGTCGCCATGAACAGGCCGTCCGGCTTCAGCGCGCGGCGGATCTGGGCGAGTAGGCCGGGCAGGTCGTTGACCCATTGCAGCTGCAGGACGCTGACGGCGAGATCGAGCGAGCCGGGGGCGAGCGGCAGGATCTCGGTCCGGTCGAGCGCCACCCGCGCGACGTCGCCGCCCTGGCCGGTCGCGGCGAGGGCCTCGAGGAGGGCGGGCGACTGGCTGTCGATCTCGGCGGTGTCCGTGAAGCGGCGATTGACCGCCGTCAGGCGCTCGGCGAGGTCGGACGCGGCGTGTCGCAGCAGGAAGTCGCTGCCGGCGACCGCCATCCACACGGCCCGGGCGCGATGCTGTTCGAGAAGGTTGCGGTCGAAGATCTGGGGGGCGCCGGACATGGTCTGCTTCTCACGGGGGGCTGTCAGCTCTTGGGGAGCCGTCCGCTCATGCGGTCTGTCAGCGGCGGTTATGGTCCGCGCGACCCTTCCGGTCAAAGTCGAACTGCATTACGTTTCGTCATCTTTGGCGAGGGGCAGGCGTGATGCGGGTCTCTCTCTGGGCACTTGGCCCGCGCATCGAAGCGGCCGGGCGACGCCTCATCGATCTGGCGATGCCGCCGGCCTGCATGGCCTGCGGCCGGCCCGTTTCGGCCTCCGGGGCGCTTTGCGCAGGATGCTGGGGACGGCTGCGCCTGATCGAGCGCCCGTTCTGCCCGCAGCTCGCCATTCCGTTCGCCTATGACGTCGGACCGGAGGCGCTTTCGGCCGAAGCGATCGCCGATCCGCCACCGTTTGCGCGGATGCGGGCCGTCGCCATTTATGACGATGTCTCCGGCCCGATCGTGCAGGCGCTCAAATATCACGACCACACCGAGCTCGCCGGGTCGATGGGCCGGATGATGGCACGCGCCGTCGCGGACCTTTCCGCCGAGGTCGATCTCGTGGTCCCGGTTCCGCTGCATCGCGGCCGGCTCTGGCACCGCCGCTTCAACCAGTCGGCGATGATCGCCGCGGAGGTGGCGCGCGGGATCGGGCGGCCGCACGGGCCAGAGCTCGTCGCCCGCATCAAGCCGACGCGGCGCCAGGTCGGGCTCCGGGCGACGGAGCGTGCCGCCAACGTCCAGGGAGCATTTCGGGTGCCCGCCGAGGCGCGGCCGGAACTGGCGGGACGACGGGTTCTCCTCGTCGACGACGTCTACACCACGGGGGCGACGGTGAAGGCCGTGACGCGGGCGCTTTTGCGCGGCGGCGCGGCTGCCGTGGACGTCGTGGTCTTCGCGCGGGTTGTCGAAGGGCTGGGCTGAGGCCTATATAGGCCACTCCATTCACTAGGAACGAACATGGCCGAAGTGATCATCTACACCCGGCAGGCCTGCGGATTCTGCACCGCCGCCAAGCGCCTGCTGGATCGGAAGGGCGTCGCCTATGTGGAATTCGATGCCACCGGAAAGCCCGAATTGCGGCAGGAAATGATCGAGCGCGCCCAGGGCCGGGCGACTTTTCCGCAGATCTTCATCGGCGGCCACCATGTCGGTGGCTGCGACGACCTGCATGATCT
>JAEWAD010000210.1 GCA_023391905.1 Pseudomonadota bacterium
GTCCGAGCGCGCCGCGCTCGAGGCGCTGGCCGGCGCCGAAGGCGTTGCCGGCCGCGTCCGTTTCGCCGGCTTCACCGATCCGGCGCCGCTCTATGCCCGCGCCCGGCTCTGCGCGATCCCCTCGCGCACCGAGGCCTTCGGCATGGTCGCGGTGGAAGCGCTGGCAGCCGGCCTCCCGGTCGTCTCGACGCGTTGCGCCGGCCCGCGCGAGATCCTCGACGGCGGCCGCTACGGCACGCTGGTCCCCGTCGGCGACGTGGCTGCGATGGCGGGCGCGATCGACGAAGCCCTGGACCATCCAGGCGACCCGGCGCCGCGCATCGAACGCGCGCAGCATTTTTCGAGCGAAACGGGCTTCAAGGCCTGGGCGGCGCTGCTCGACGGGATCCTGCGGAAGGGCTGAGGTCCGTGTCTGGCCCGTAGCGCATGCCCTGCCCTTCACCTCTCCCTGAGGGAGAGGTCGACGCACGAAGTGCGGCGGGTGAGGGTTTACGGCCTCTCCGGATGGTTTCCTAAACCCTCACCCGGAGCTTCGCTCCGACCTCTCCCTCAGGGAGAGGTAAAGGGCAGCCCGCATCGAGCGGAAGCATCAGGCGCGCGCGAGTTCGCGGTGGCGCTCGAACAGCTTCGGCATCTGCACCTTGGTCGAATAGGGAACCGCCTTGGCCCGGATCACCGCCGGGTCGAGGCGACCGGAGCGGATGTCGTCGAAGAGCCTGAGGAAGCCGGCCGTCATCTGCTCCGCCGAAGCCACGGGATCGGCCGGGCGCTCGACCAGGAAACCGCTCTCCCCCTGGACGATCAGCGGGTCGAACTGCGGCAGGCGGATCGCGCCGACCGGCCGGCCGGTCGAGAGCAGCTCCAGGAGATAGCAGGGCATGCCCTCGAAGAACGAGGTCAGCACGCCGGCATGGCACTGCCGCATGATCGCCGCCACGCCCTCCGAATTCTGGAAGCCGTGCCGCACCGTGAACGGCTCGATCGCGGCGAACTCGGCGAAGCGATGGGGATCGCTGGTGCCGATATAGTGGAACTCGAACCGCCCCCCGCGCGCCTGATGCAGGCGGCGCATGGTCTCGAACATCAAGGGCGGGTCCTTGAAGGCGTCGAGGCGGCCGGCGAAGACGATGCGGAAGACATCATCGTCGGGAAACGGCGCCAGGGCGAAGCGGTCCATGTCGACCGAGACGGTCAGGAGCTCCGACTTCGCCACGAATTGCGGCATCACCTTCTTGAAGCGCTCGATGATGTTCTGGTTGACGCAGACGATGCGGCTGGCGAGACGCAGCGCAATCCGCTCGTTGACGGCGTTGATGTACCAGAAGCGCTTGATCAGCGAATCCATCTGGTCCTTGCGGCTGCCCTCGCCATGCACGAGCTGCACGACGGGACGGCCGAGCATCCGGCCGATCGGCGCGAACTCGAAGCGCTGCAGCTCCGTCGTCGCCTGCGGCGCGGCGCCGAGCCTGCGGATCGTCGGCAGGTAGCGCAGCGCGCCGAGCGCGAAGCGCAGCGTCACCGACTGCCAGAGCTTCTTGGCGGCGCCATGGATCTCCTCATCGGGGATATGCACGACGGGCAGGAAGTCGATCGTGTGATCGCCGACCGGCAGCTTGATCACCTTGCCGAGCTCGAGATCGCCGCGCTCGTCGACCCCGACCAGCAGGACGGAGAAATCCGGCGGATGGCGCTCGAACATCAGCCGCACATGCGTTTCGATGCCGCCGACCTTGGAGCCGCGCGGATCGATCGGGTGCAACATGGTCAGCCGATGCGTCATGCGATGAAACCCCTCAGCCGCGCCCGTCGCGCGGCTTGTCGGGCCCTTTTATCAGGTAGCCGAGGTAATAGGCCATCGAGCGCGCATAGCGCATGCCGAGGCGGCGCGGCTCCTGCAGGAAGCGCCAGACCCATTCCGTGCCGGTGCGCTGGAAGATCGCCGGCGCGCGCTTGCTGTGGCCGGAGATGAAGTCGAGCGCGGCGCCGATGCAGATGAACATCACCCCGGTCTGCCGCTCCACGGCGGCATGCGCGAAGAGCTCCTGCTTCGGCGCGCCGAGCGCAATGAAACAGATGCCGGCGCCCGACGCGGCGATCCGCTCGGCCGCGGCCCGCGCCGCCTCGCCTTCGGGATCGAAGCCGCGCGGCGGCGATTCCGAGCCCGCGATGACGAGACCGGGGACATCGGCAAGAAGCTGACGCGCCGCCGCGTCGCGGATGACATCGGAGGTGCCGAAGAGATGGATGGAAACGCCGGCCGAGGCGGCGGCCTTGCAGAGCGGCAGGACGAGATCGGCCCCGGTCACCCGGTCGACCGCATGACCCTGCCGCTGCGCGATCTTCACCACCGGCGCGCCATCGGCGCTGACATAGGTGGCCGCGTCATAGGCGGTGCGGAAGCGCGCATCCTCGCGCAGCTTGACGAGATGATCGAGGTTGAGCGTGAAGACGGAGCCGCTGCGATGGAACCGGGCGTCGTCGACGACGCGACGGATCAGTTCCGTCTGCGTGGCGATGTTGATCCGCCCTTCGTTGATGCGGACAAGATCCGCCGGCCCCTTCGCCCGCATGACCTCGACGCCCGCCAGTTCGCCTTCCCGTTCCGCCATCCCGTCCATTCCCGATTCCCATGCCCGCGACCGGCATCGCCGGGCCCGCACCCGCGCCTTGCCCGATATCGATAGAACTGAGAGGTTAAAAAGACTGGAACCCGAGGATCGGCCAACCCCTTGAAGCCAACCCGTCGCGCAATTCTGCAGGCCGGCGCCGTGTTCGGCGCGATGCCGCCGCTCGGCGCGACGGCCCGACCGCGCGAGCCCCTCGGATCGGCCGCCGCCCGTCACGATATCACCTTCGGCACCTCGATCGCGGCCGACACCCTCGTGACCCCGGCGCAGGCGGCGCTCTATCTGCGCGAGGCCCGCATCCTCACCGTCGACTGGGCGCTGATTTTCGACCATCTCAGACCATCGGCGGACCAATTCCTCACCGGCGACGCCGAGGCGATCCTCACCTTCGCCGCGCCGAGCCGCACGCCCGTGCACGGCCACGCGCTCGCCTGGAACGAGAGCCGGCCGGACTGGCTGATGCGGCTTTCCACGGCGGAGCTGCGCAAGGCGCTCGACCGCCACGTCGACGAAACGGTTGGCCATTTCTCCGGGCGCCTGCCCTCCTGGAACGTCGTCAACGAGCCTTTCTGGCCGGGGCATGGGCTTGCCGGTGACTATCGCGACGGCCCCTGGCTGCGGGCCTTCGGGCCCGACTATGTCGTCCGCGCCTTCCAGCGCGCGCAGGCGGCCGATCCGGCGGCGCGACTGGTGCTGAACGAAGCCATGACGGAGGCGTGGACGGAGGACGGCGCCAGGATTCGCAGCGGCCTGCTCCGGCTGGTCGACACGCTGCAGGACGCGGGCGCGCGTCTCGACGCAGTCGGCCTGCAGGGGCATTTGAACCCCGGCCAACCCTTTGACGATGCCGGTTTCGCCGACTTCCTCCACCAGCTCGCGGAGCGGAAGGTAGAGATCTGGATCACCGAACTCGATGTCGATGACACCGCCTTTCCCGCCGATGTCGCCGCGCGCGACGCGGCGGTCGCGGCGCGCTATCGCGACTTCCTGACCGCGGTACTGACCGTGCCGGCCGTGACCACGGTGATCACCTGGCAGCTGGCCGATTCCGCCAGCTGGTACGTGCACGAGATGTTGCGACGCGATGCGGACGCGACCCGGCTGCCACGCCCCCTGCCCTTCGACACCACCTTCGAACCGAAACCGGCCCGAGACGCGATGCTCGCGGCGTTCGAGACGCGCCGCAGGGGCTAGCCCATCATCCCGATGGACTACCGTGCCATCAGCGCGAACACGCCCCAGCCCAGATATTCGCGCGTATAGGTGGCGTAGCGCGCAGGTTCCGCGTCCAGCTGGGCCCGAACCTCCGGCGCGAAATCGTCGTCGGGATTGGCGTCGAGCCAACGGCGCATCGTCAGCCACTTGGCCGCCTCGTACCGGTCCCAGCTGTCCTGGTCCGCCAGCACCATTTCGACGACGTCATAGCCGAGGGCGCCGAAGGCGGCGAGAAGGCCGGGAAGGACGAGAAAGTCCGAGCGCTTGCCGGCGAGGCATCCCCTGGCGATCACCTCCGTCGGCGGCAGCTGCCGCCAGTAGGGCTCGCCGACGAGGAGGATCCCGCCCGGATCGAGGCTCTTCGCCAGAAGCTCGAGGGTGCCCGCAACGCCGCCGCCGATCCAGGTAGCCCCGAGACAGGCCGCGACGCCGACCTTTTCATCGGCCACGTAGCCGGCCGCGTCGCCGTGATGGAACGCGACCCGATCGGCGACCCCGAGCTCCTCGGAGCGCAGCTTCGCCTGGCTGGTGAACAACGCGCTCATGTCGATCCCGACGCCGCGGATCCGATAGTCGCGCGCCCAGGTGCACAACATCTCGCCGGAGCCGCTGCCGAGGTCCAGCACCCGGGTTTCCGGTTCAAGCCGCAGCGCCGCGCCGAGCGTGGCGAGCTTCTCCGGCGTGAGCGGGTTGTGGATGCGGTGGGCGCTTTCGGAGATGTTGAAGATCCGGGGGATGTCCACTGCGAAGCGCCTTTCGATCCGGAGAACTCTAGCTCAGTGCCGTGAGCCGCGCCGAAAGCCGCTCGATCAGCGCGGCGTGGTCGCGCTCCGCCGCACCGTTCCAGCGCGCCAGATTGGATTTGGCCAGCGCCGAGGCGGCGGCGAGCCCGTCGGGCCCGGTCAGCTTCGCGGCGATGCGGGCGGCGCTCGCGGCGGGATCGGCGGGGTCGACCATCCAGCCGGACGACCCCAGAGCCTCGCGGAAAACCTTGATGTCGGAGGCGACGACGGCGAGGCCGCCATGCTGGGCCTCGAGCGGGGTCAGCCCCAGCCCTTCGTCATGCGAGGTGGTGATCAGCGCATGCGCTTCGCCGATGAGGGCACGCACGCGTTCCGGCGGCTGGTATCCGTGCAACGTCACGCCCGGTATCTGCCGCAGCGCCTCGACCTCGTTGCCCCAGCCGAGCCGGCCGACGAGATCGAGCTGGGCCGGAATGCCTTGCTCGCACAGCGCCGCGACGATGCTGGCGGCGGCGCGAAGGTTCTTGCGCGGCTCCACCGTACCGATGGCGATCAGCCTCAGCGTCTCGCCGGGCGCCCAGCCGCGCGGCCGTGCGGCCTGCTCGGCGATGCCGAAGACATCGCGCACGCGCGGCCGGTAGAGCGAGATCTCGGCATCGGGACGCGCGAAGGCGGAAAGCTCGGACCGCGTCGTCTCGGAATTGACCAGCAGCCAGCGCAGCCGCTTCAGCGCGAAGGCGAAGGCCGGCACCATGTAGGTGCGGGCGCGCCAGTTGAGATCCTGCGGGCGCGTGAGCAGGAAGGTGTCGTGGATATAGGGGATGACCCGGTCGCCGAAGAGCGTCATCGGGATCGACGGCGGAAAGCCGGGACAGAGCGCCAGCGAACGCCGGTTGGAGCCGAGCCGCCGCGGCAGCCGCATGGTCTGGGCGACGATCATGCCGCGCACGCCCTTGGCGTGAACCGGCACGACCGGAAGCGGCGCGAGCGCATCGGCGGAAAACAGCTCGAGCGTGATTCGTTCCAGCCCGGTCACGAAGCGACCGAGATGGCTCTCGTCGACGTACAACACGGGAGGACCGGACATGTTCAGGCTTTCAGGAGACCGTCGCGGAAGACCCGGACGGTTCGATGGCGGGAGATGACGTCCGCACCACTACCATGCCGCGCAGCTCCGGCACCAGCGCGCGCAGGTCGGCATAGGCCGATGCGATCGCCGGCGTGCCCGCCTCCTCCGCGTCGACCACCATCACGGCGTCGTCGGCGATCGACAAAAGGGCATTGAACAGCGTCGGCGGACAGGACGGACCGAGATCGACGACCACGCGCTCGAAGCCGTCGGCGACGTCGCGAACCGTCTCGACCAGCCGGTCGCCATGATGCTCGATTTCGGCGCTGCGGGCGGCGCTGGCCGCCGGCAGCAGGACGATCGAGGCGCCGTCGAGCCGGGTTCCGATCGCGGCCGGGTCGGCATTGCTGAGCGCCACGTCGAGGATGCCATGCGCGTCCTGCCCGATCAGGGCCGAAGCGGTGGTGACCGCGCCTGTATTGGCGTCGATCAGCAGCGTCTCGACGGCGGGTTCCGCCACGGCGCGGGCCAGGCCATAGGCGACCGACGCGATTGCGCCGCTGGCGACCGTGCCGAACAGGACATGGACGGCCGGTCCCGTGGTGTCGACAGGCCGGGTCAGGCGCTCCGCCAGGGCGCGGAAGCCGGGCGCGCCGTCCTGGGCGACGCCATCGAGCAGCGCGCCGGCCGCCGCTTCGCCGAGCGGCGCCCCGGCCGTCAGCGATCCCGGGACCGCGATTTCGGCCAGCTCTTCGCCACCGCGCTCGGAAACGGCCGCGACGGGCGCCTCGATGTCGGGCTCGGGAGACTGGATCGACGGCGTCGGATCGGGCGGCGCGGACAGGGCGAGCGTCGCCTCGCGCGCCGGGCGCAGCAGCCGGGCGCGGCCGCGATAGAGCGCCAGCGCCATGCCGACACCAAGTCCGCCGATGCCGGCGAGGCCGAGGATGATCTTCTTCTTCGGCCAGGAGGGATAGAGCGGGATGGGGGCCGGGCCGATGATGCGCGCGTCGGAAACCTGCAGGTTCTCCTGCAGGCCGGTTTCCTGCGCCCGCGCCACGAAGGCGCGATAGGCGTCGCGCCGGATCGACGCCTCGCCTTCGAGATCGCGCAGCGTGACGCTGGCCTCGCTGGAGTCGTTGACCTTGTTGGTCGCCGCCGCCAGCGCCGCCGCCGTGCTGGCGACCTGCGACTTGGCGAGGTCGGCCTCGACCCGAGCCTTGGCGGCGAGCGCGTCGAGCTCGGTCTTGATCAGGCTGCGCGACCGGGCGACGTCGGCCGCGACCGTCTGCATGCGCGGATGCCGTCCGCCCAGCGTCTCGCCCAGCTCGGTCTGCTGGCGCAGCGCCGCGGCGTAGTCGAGCTTCAGGCGGGCCAGGACGGATGAATCGATCGTCGAAAGGGCCGAGGCGAGGTCGCCGTCGCTGCTGCGCGCGATCGAGTCGAGCCGCGCCAGCCGGGCCGAGGCCTCGTCCGCCTTCAGCCGCGCCGCGACATTCGCCTCGTTCAGTTGTGTCAGCGTCTGCTCGTCGACGGAGCGGCCGTCGACCTGCACGAAGCCATGCTGCTTGCGATAGGCCTCGACGCGCTCGTCGGCCTCGCGCGACTTCGCCTGCAGATCGCTGATCTGCCGGCCGATCAGGAGATTGGCCTGGCGGGCGGCATTCTGCTTCGCTTCGGTCAGGCTGGTGATGAAGGCTTCCGCGACGGCGTTCGACAGCCGCGCCGCTTCCTCGGGTGAGCGCGACGAGACGATCACGTCGATGACGTAGGTCTCGGCGGCGCGCTCGGCCCTGACATGCTTGGCGAAGGTCGCCAGCACCTTGTCGACGCTCGGCGCATCGCCGCCGCCGCCGAACTCGGGATTGTTGATCAGGTTTTCGCTGTCGACCACCTTGCGGAGCGTCGCCGAGGCGGTGACGAGATCCACCTGCGTCTCGATCCAGGACAGGTCGACGCCCTGCGTCGGCCGGACAACCTCGGGACCGACCAATTGCTTGTCACGCGGGTCGAGCAGGACGCGCGTCGTCGCCTGATAGACCTTGTCGGCCGTCGAGACATAGGCGAAGGCCGCGCCGAGGAACAGCGCGAGCGTGACCAGGATCAGCAACCACTGGCGCAGCAGCAGCGCAAACAGACCGGACAGGTCGATCTGGTCCGAAAACGGATCGAACGCCGCTCCACCCTCGACGACCGGTTCCGGTGGTCGCGTGATCGAAAAGTTGGCCTTGGCCGCCATTGTAGTCCACGGGCGAGAGCCTGATGCGCATGACGCAGGGAACGCCGGTCCGCCCACCCGGCAGCGCAACTATGGATGGCGCCAGATTAAGGATTTCTAAACGATAATCATCGCTCCAACCCCAGGACATCGATGGTGAGAGCGAGGATATTTCTCAAGATATTCTCTGTTGGTCAGAAGTATCCAATCACGCCAAGCCAGCAGGGTGAGGATTCGATCCGCTGCAACCGACGATTCCGATTCGGTTAACACTGTTGACCGAATGTCCGCGACGATGCGTGCAACCGCTCTATAGCATCGTCGGGCGCGCACAGGGCCGCGCGCGGACCAGCGAGTTCCCTGCATGGCAGTAGCGAGAGACGGGCACATCGATACGCTGAGGGGGCTGGCGTGCTTCCTGCTCGTCGCCTTCCACGTGATCGGCGACGGCCCGGCGCATGGCATGCACATCAGCGCGCACGACAATTGGCGGCTGTTCACCGAACTGTTCGTGCATGTCCGGATGCCGCTGTTCTCGTTCCTGTCGGGCTATGTCTTCTCGGCCTTCGTCGCCGACCGCGCCGCGCTCGGCGCCGCCATCGTCAAGAAGCTGCGCCGGCTCGGCATCCCGCTCGTCGTCGTCTCGACGTTGTTCTATCTCTGCTTCGGCTTCGTCTACGGCCATTTCTCCGTGCCGATCTGGCAGATCTACATCCTGCCCTACGAGCATTTCTGGTACCTGCAGGCGACGATCCTGATGATGGTCGGCCTGCTCGTCGGCTGCTATCTCGCCGGCGCGCGGGCCCGGCTGCTGCTGACGGTGCTGCTGCCGCTCTCCTGCCTCGTCTTCCTCGCCGCGCCGCAGTTCGAGCCCAACCTCTTCGCCATCAATTCGGCCATCTACCTGCTGCCCTACTTCCTGATCGGGCTGTTGCTGCGGGTGTGGTCGGCCGATCGCCGGATCCGCGCCGTCCCTCGGCGCCGGATCCCGCTCGTGCTTCTGTTCGGGCTGTTCGTCGCCGTGCTGTTCTGGCTCGACCTGGCGAACTATGAGGGCCTGAACCAGCTCGATTTCGAACGCCAGTCGGCGCTCGGGCTGCTGTTCGGCGTCTCGACCTGCCTGGCGCTCTATTTCAGCAAGCTGGACTGGGCGCCGCTGAGCTTCATCGGCGGCTTCTCCTACACGATCTATCTCTTCCACGTCTTCTTCACGGCCGGCTTGCGGAAGGCCTTCGACCTCCTCGCGCCGGACCTTCCGATCGGGTTCTATTTCACCGCCGCGCTGCTGGCCGGCATCTTCCTGCCGATCCTGCTGCACCAGTTGCTGGTCCGCCGGCGCTGGAGCGCCCTGCTCTTCCTCGGCATCAGCCGCGACCGCCGGGCGGCCCCTCGCGATGCCCGCGGCCCCGCCGAGCAGAGGGCGGCCTCGCCATGAGCCTCGTCTCGACCGCGGCGATCCGCCGTCCGATCCGCATCGCCCGGCCGACCGGCCTCGCCAGCGCGCTCACCGTCCTTTGCCTGATCGCGCTGTTCTTCGTGTCGTCCGCCGTGCTGACCGCCGCCGGCATCCCCTATGGCTCGGCCGGCGGCTCGGGCCTCTCCAAGTTCCACCCCGCCACCTTCCTGGCGCTGGCGGCGCTCGGCGTCTGGGCGATCGCGATCGGCCCGGGCCGGCTGCTGGCGGCGCTCGCGTCCCAGCGTCCCGGCACCCTGATCTTCGCGCTGGCGATCCTGCTGCTGACGTTCCAGACGGCCATCGTCCAGAAGCTGCCGATCTCGGCGGTCGTCGATACCTTCGTGCTGCCGCTCGCCCTGTTCGTCTCGATCTCGGCGCTCCGGGCGCCGGTCACCGAGCGCGTGCTGATCGGCATGCACCTGTTCTTCCTGCTCAATTCCACGGTCGGCTATCTCGAATATCTGACCCCGTTCCGCCTGACGCCGACCTATCAGGACGGCGCGATCGTCACCTATGACTGGCGCGCCACCGCCCTGCTCGGCCATCCGCTCATCAACGCGCTCGCGACCGGCACCTATCTGCTGATCCTGACCGGGCCAGGCGGGCGGCGCTTCGACATGCCGGTCCGCGCCGGCCTGCTGATCTACAGCCTCGGCGCGATGGTGGCCTTTGGCGGCCGGGCTGCCACCCTGGTGCTGCTCGGCCTACTCGCCGTGCGGGGGTGCCTCCAGATCGCGCGCGTCCTCGCCGGCAAGCCGTTCCGGCTGCGCGGCGCGCTTTTGGGCGTTCTCTTCCTGACCGGCCTCGCCGTCGTCGGATCGCTGCTCGTCCAGGCGGGCGCCCTCGACAGCTTCATCGGCCGGTTCGAGGACGATTCCGGCAGCGCCGCGACCCGCGTCGCCATGTTCTCCATCTTCGACGGCATGAACCTGCGCGACGTGTTCTTCGCGCCCGACCTGGCGCATATCGCCTCGAACCAGCGCCGGCTGGACCTCGCCATCGGCATCGAGAGCTTCGTCGTCGCCTTCTTCGCCTATTACGGCGTGGTCACGACGGTTCTGTTCTTCCTGGGCCTCGCCGCCTTCTGCGCCGAGATCGTCCGCGCCGCCGGGCCCGCCGCCCTGCTGCCACTCGGCTATTACTTCCTCGTCTCCTCGACCTCGACGGGCATCGCCAACAAGACGATCGACTTCGCGCTGATCATGGCCATGATCATGATCCTGCTCGACCGCCGATTCATTCCCGACGAGACCCACAGACCGGCCGCATGCTGATCCGCCAGACCATCCGCTACCTGCCGGCGCAACTGCTGTCGCCGGCGTTCCAGCTGCTCTCGATGGTGGTCTGGACCTATTTCCTGCCGCCGGCGGAGATGGGCTCCTACATGCTCGTCACGGCGACGCAGGAATTCGCCTATCTGATCGCGCTGTCCTGGTTCTCGGTCTATGCGCTCCGCTTCATGCCGTTCGAGCGCGGCCAGGCGGAACGGAGCAACTTCCTGCACACCGAGGCGGCGGTCATCGCCGTGTCGCTGCCGATCAGCCTGATCGCCGCCTTCGCCACGATCGCGATCATCGACGTCACCCACCTGACCTGGCAGACGGTCGCCATCATCGCGTTCTTCTTCGCGACGCGCGGCATCAACACGCATTATTCCGAGCGGGCGCGGGCGCAGTCGAACATCCTCGCCTACACCATGCTGCAGATCCTCGGCCCGATCCTCGGCTTCGGCCTCGGGCTCGCGCTCTTGAGCGGCTGGCAGGCGACGGGCGATGCGCTGCTGCTCGCCTACGGCATCGCGCAGATGATCGCCAACCTCGTCGCCGCGCCGATGATCGGCATCGCCATCCTGCCCCGCCGCGTCGACCGCCGCATCCTCGGCGCCGCCTTCGCCTTCGGCGGACCGATGCTGCTGCTCTACGGCCTCGGCTGGATCGCCGAGAACAATTTCCGCTACGTCGTCAGCCATGTCTCCGGCGCGGCGGTCTTCGGCCTGCTCGCCGTCGGCTGGGGGCTGGGGCGACGCTGCGCCTCGTTCGGCGCCATGCTGGTCGCGGCGGCCGCCTTCCCGATCGCGGCGAGGCTGCTCAACGACGGCAAGCGCGAGGAGGCGCTCAGGCAGCTCTCCACCAACGCGGCACTGCTGATCGGCGTGATGGCACCGACCGTCGTCGGCATCATGATGATCAGCTCGCCGGCGACCGACCTGCTGATCGCCGAGCCCTATCGCGAGATGACCAAGGCCATTCTCGGCCTCTCGGCGCTGGCCGCCGCCATCCGCTTCCTGCATGTGCACGTCACGGACCAAATCTTCGTCCTGGAGAAGCGCCTCATCTATGCCGGCATCGTCGACGTCGTCGAGATCGTCGCCGCGGTCGCGCTGACGGTGGCGGGCCTCCTCGCCTACGGTCCGGTCGGCGCGGTCATCGGCACGGCGCTCGGTTCGCTCGCCGCCGCGATCGTCAGCCTCTATCTCGCCATGGCGAAGCTCGATTTCACGCTGCCGATGCGCGACATCGCCCAGGTGGCGGCGGCGACCGCCGTCATGGCGGGCGGCCTGGCCTTGATTCCGGAGGCGACCAGCGCCACCGGGCTGGTCCTGACGATCCTGTTCGGCATGGTGGTGTATGCCGCCGCGATCCTCGTCGCCTATCGCGGCGAGGCGCGCGGCATCCTGGAGCGGCGACTCGCCCGCAGGGCTAGCGCGTCAACCTGAGGAACCGGGTCAGGCGGCGCGGCGCAGCACTCGGCGCGCCAGCCGCGCCAGCGCCGGATGGCGCTTCACGAAGGCCTTGGCGCCCTCATAGCCGATGGTCGGCCAGGCCCGCCAGGAGGCGGCCTGGTGGATGTCGACCAGCGGAATGTGGTCGACCTCGAAGGAGCGCTTGTGGCCGTAGTCACCGATGGTGAAATCGAAATTGCGGAAGCCCTGGCGATGGAGCGCCTCCATCGTGCGCTCGATCACCAGCCGCCCGGGCGAGCAGTTCGCCCAGGAGCCGCCGGCCGTGCTGATGCGCACCATGGCGTAGTGGTCGCCATGCGCGACGCCATAGAGCGCCGCCACCAGTTCGTCGCCGGCCGTCAGCGCCGTGAGCCGGGCCGAGCCGTCCTTTAGCCCGTCCCGGATCAGGTCGCGATAGAAGGCGGCATAGTCGGGCTGGTCGAGCAGATAGGGCAGGCCGAGGGCCGCGATCCGTTCGCTTTGCTGCGCCGACAGGCTCGCATAGATCGTCTCCACCTCGTCCGGCGTTTCCGCGACGACGAAGCGGGCGCGCTCGTCGCGCGTGAACACCCGCCAGAAGCGACCGAGCTCCTTGCGATTGTCCTTGGCAAGACTGCGCAGCCAGTCCTCATAGCTGCCATCGATGCGGACGAAATTGCCGAACAGGTTCGAGACCTGCCCCGGCAGCGCCAGGGCGAGCGGGTTGGGCCGGCCGCCGATCGTCGACACGACCTTGGTGAACTCGATCAGGTCGGCCGGCGGCAGCTTGGCGCGGATGGCGCGCCAAAGCGCCCGCGCGCCCGCCTCGTCGGTCGGCGCGGCGGGGCCGAGCAGCGGAGCGTTGTAGTCCGTGATGCCGAGATCGGCGAACTCGATCGTCCGACTGCGCTCCCGGCGCAGGATCAGCGGCAGGGCGATGACGTCGCGGCCGTCCGGATCGGCGACGTGCACGAGCAGCGGCTCGACATCCGGCCGCGCGCCGAAGCGCCGATACCAGTGCGACAGCCAGGCCTCCGCCTGAAAGGGCGAGAAGACCGGCCCGGAAAGCAGGCCCTGCCAGCGCGGCAGGGCGGCTTCCCAGGACCGGTCGATGGTGACGCGGTACGACATTGGCGAGCCCCTTCGAGGGTCGGGAGCCCTCACCGCGTGTAGGCGGGAATGTCGACGATCGTGCCCAGGCTCTCGCGCGACAACCGGAAATCGATCGGCCGGCGGGCCCGGCGTGCGCGTTTCGTCCAGGGGCTGCGGCGCCAGCCGGCCTGCAGCGCGGCTTTGGCCCAGAAGCCGGGACCGTCGAGGGCGCGGCTCTTCGGGGTGATGCCGAGATGCTGGCGCAGGATGCCGTTGGCCGTCGTCACCATCTGCGAGCGGCGGATGTCGTCGGTCCAGTGCTCGGTCGTCACGGAAACATTCAGCACGTCGTAGTTCTCGACGCGATGCGGGCCGTTCAGCGGCCAGGTCAGCATCTGGCCCGGCTCAAGGTCGAAGACGATCGCGTCGCGGTCGTAGACGGGGTCGTAGCGCATGTCGACCTCGACGCCGTAGAGCGCGATCTTCTCGAGTTCGTCCTGCGGCAGGAAGGGCTCCTCGGTCGGATAGATGTAAATGCGCTTGCGGCCCATGATCTGCCAGAGCGACTGGCCGGGCAGATCGCAGTGATAATAGACCTGCGCGCCGGGCGACGAGACGAGGATGCCCATGCCGCGGTTGAAGGTCTCGAAGCCCGGAACCTTCGCGGAGAACTCGTCGAAGATCTGGTTGAGCAACGCGCCATAGCGATCGTCGACCATCTTGACGTTGCGCATGTTGAGCCACATGCGGCCGGCGCCGATCGCGTCGATCACTTCCTGGCCGGAAAGTTCGCCGACCTCGCCCTCGCGCCAGGTCTTCTTGCTCTCGCCGCGCTTGCCGGTATGGACGAGCGCGTAGTGCTCGACCGGATAGCGCTCGATCAGGCCGGCCAGCGCCTCGCGCGTGAACAGCGGATTCTCGTGCAGCGTATGCTCGATCAGAAGGGGCTCCTTGCCCCACTTGGCCACATTGCCGGCATTCCAATTCCGAAGAACCGCATCAGACATGTCGCGCCCCTAGCTCGCTCGCTCTTTCGGCGGAAACTAGGCGAGAACCGGAGCGATTGCCAACAGTTCGAGTACTTACGGTAAACCGGCGAGTGCCGGCACAACCCAAAAAGGGGTTAAACCCGCTTAACCCGGCGGGGCACGCTATTCGACTTCCGCCTCCACCAGCAGGATCGCGGATCGCGGCGGCATCGGGAATGCGGCGTCGATCGGCCCGACTTCGAAGTTTTCCGCCGCCTTCCGCCAGGCATGCCCGGACCGCGCGGGCGGCAGCGTGACGTCGATCGCGCCGCCGCCGCCATGGAGCATCAGGCAGAGCCGCGCGCCTGTTTCCGGCTCGAACAGCAGCATGCCGAGCGTCCGCAGCGCCGGATCGCTCCAGTCCGGATCCGCGAGCGCGACGCCGCCGGGGCCGATCCAGGCGACGTCGGGAACGCTCGCGTCGCCGAGCGGTCGCCCGGTCAACGGGCGCGGATCGCGCAAGGCGGGATGGGCGGCACGCAGGGTCAACAGACGCGCGGTGAAGGCGATGAGGTCGTCGTCGGCCGACGCCCAGTCGAGCCAGGTCGAAGGATTGTCCTGCGCATAGGCGTTGTTGTTGCCGTCCTGGCTGCGGCCGAGTTCGTCGCCCATCGCCAACATCGGCGTGCCCCGCGACAAGACGAGGGTCATCAGGAGCGCCCGGATGTCGGCCTTGCGGCGGGCGAGGATGGCCGCATCGGTGGTGCTCCCCTCGACGCCATTGTTCCAGGACTTGTTGTCGTCGGTGCCGTCGCGGTTCTGCTCGCCATTGGCGCCGTTGTGCTTGCGCTCATGCGCGACGAGATCGGCGAGCGTGAAGCCGTCATGCGCGGTGACGAAGTTGATGCTGCGATCGACGCCGCGATGGCGCGGCGCGAAGATGTCGGCCGAGCCGGCGAGCCGGGTGGCGAGTTCGCCGATCATGCCGGTATCGCCACGGAAGAAACGCCGCACCGTGTCGCGATAGCGGTCGTTCCACTCACCCCAGGAGGCAGGGAAGGCGCCGAGCCGATAGCCGCCGGGACCGATGTCCCAGGGTTCGGCGATCAGGATCCGGTCGCGCAGCATCGGGTCCTGCGCGATCGCGGCGAGCAGCGGCGCGGCGGGGTCGAAGCCGTCCGCCCGGCGCCCGAGCGTGGTTGCGAGGTCAAAACGGAAGCCGTCGATGCCCGTGCGCTCGACCCAGGCCCGCATCGCGTCCAGGACGAGCCGCGCCACCGGCGGACGGTCGCAGGCGAGGATGTTGCCGGTGCCGGCATCGTTGACGTAGAGCGCCGGATCCTCTGGCGCGAGCCGGTAGTAGGTCGCGTTGTCGAGGCCGCGCATCGAGACGGTCGGGCCGAGGTGATCGCTCTCGCCGGAATGGTTGAAGACGACGTCGAGGATGACGGCGATACCGGCTCCGTGCAGCCCCGCGACGGCGGCCGCCACCTCGGCGAAGCCGCCCGGCGCGAGGCGCGGATCCGGCGCCATCCAGGCGACCGGATTGTAGCCCCAGTAATTCGAGAGCCCGAGCGGCGGCAGATGGCGCTCGTCGAGCCAGGCGGCGACCGGCAACAGCTCGACTGTCGTCACGCCGAGCCTTTTCAGATGCGCGATCGAAGCGGGATGACCAAGGCCGGCGAAGGTGCCGCGCAGCCTCTCCGGCACGGCCGGATTGAGCTTCGAGAAGCCGCGCACATGCAGCTCGTAGATTACCTGCCGGTCCCAGGCGACCGGCGGATCGAGGCGCGGCGCCGGCCGGTCGAGCGGCAGGGTGACGATCGCCTTCGGCACATGGGGGGCGCTGTCGCGCTCGTCGCTCGCAGCACCCAGCCGGCGGGCGTCGAACAGGGCGTCATGCAGGACGAAGGGCCGGTCGAGCGCCAGCGCATAGGGATCGACCAAGAGCTTCGCCGGGTTGAAGCGCTGTCCGTCTTCCGGCCGCCACGCCCCCTCGGCACGCAGGCCGTAGCGGTCGCCCGGCCTGATCCCGTCGATATGGCCGTGGTGGACGTCGCCAGTGCGTGCCGGCAGGCGGATGCGCCGAAGCTCGACTTCTCCGGCCGCGTTGAACAGGCAGAAGAGCACGGCCTCGGCATCCGCCGAATGGACGGCGACATTGACGCCCGTCTCGGTCGGGGCGACGCCGAGCGGCTCCGGCGATCCGTCCCGAACGGTGCCGGCGGCGGACGACATCAGCCTTGCCCGGCGACGAGCGCGCGATAGAGCCTCGCATAGGCGGCGGCCGGCCGGGTCCAGGAGACGTCCAGCTTCATCGCGTTCTTCTGCAGCTTCTTCCACGTCGCGCGGTCCCGCCAGAGCTCGAAGGCGCGGGTGAGCGCGCTCTCGAAGGCGTCGCCGGTGACGGGGTTGAACTGGATGCCGGTGCCTGTGCCGGCGGCGAGCGCCGCCTCGTTGGCGTCGATCACCGTATCGGCGAGGCCGCCGACGCGGGCGACCAGCGGCAACGCGCCGTAGCGCAGCGCGCAGAGCTGGGTCAGGCCGCAGGGCTCGAAGCGCGACGGCACGAGGATGACGTCGGATCCGGCCTGGATCAGATGGGCGAGCGCCTCGTCATAGCCGTTGACCATGCCGACGCGGCCGCCATGCGCGACGGTGGCATGGGCGAAGCCGCCGGCCAGCGCCGGCTCGCCCGAGCCGAGCATGGCGAGCTGGCCGCCCCCGGCGACCAGCGCCGGCAGCCGGTCCAGCAGCAGGTCGAGCCCCTTCTGCCAGGAGAGCCGGCTGACAACGCCGAAGACGAGCGCGTTCGGATCAGTATCGAGGCCGAGCCGCTGCTGCAGCGCCTTCTTGTTGGCCGCGCGCGCCGCCACATGCGCGAGATCATAGGGCGCGGCGATCATCGGGTCGGCGGCCGGGTTCCAGACGCCGGTGTCGATCCCGTTCAGGATGCCGGAGACGGCGGCGCCGCGGCTGCGCAGCAGGCCGTCCAGGCCCATGCCGCCCTCGGGCGTGCGGATCTCCGCCGCATAGGTCGGCGAGACGGTCGTCACCCGGTCGGCCAGCTGCAGGCCCGCCTTGAGGAAGCCGATCGTGCCGTAGTACTCGACCCCGTCGATGGCATAGGCCCGCGCCGGCAGGCCAAGGGCCGGCAGCAGGTCGCGACCATACTGGCCCTGGAAGGCCATGTTGTGCACGGTCATCACCGTCGGCACGCCGGGCCGGTCGGAATAGCGGAGATAGGCGGGCACCAAACCGGCCTGCCAGTCATGCGCGTGGATCACGTCGGGCTTCAGAGCCGGCACCAATCCCTGGCCGAGATCCGCCGCGACGCGGGCCAGCGCCGCGAAGCGCAGCGGATTGTCGATCCAGTCCTTGCCGTCGGCATCGACATAGGGATTGCCCGGGCGATCGTAGAGATGCGGCGCGTCGAGGACGAGGAGATCAAGGCCCTTGGCCTGCCCCTTGAGCAGCCGCGCCTCGTGGCCGAACAGGTTCGGGAAGGTGCAGGCCACCTCCGCCTTCTTCAGCGCCGCCTTCACGGCCGGATAGCCCGGCACAAGCGTCGTCACCGAAACCGCCTCGGGCGCGAGCGCGCCGGGCAACGCGCCGGCGACATCGGCCAGCCCGCCCGTCTTCACCAGCGGATAGATCTCGGAGACGACGGCGAGGATTTTCAGGGTCATCAATGGGCCTTTGGAAGGAAAGCCAGGCCCTCACCCAGCCCTCTCCCGCGTTCTGGAGAGGGCTGGGGCGAGGGTCTTGAACGCATCATCACGTGTTCAGCGCGTCGATCATGGGCTGGGTGATCAGGCAGATGCCGTTCGCCGAGCGCTGGAACCTCTGGGCGTCAAGCTCCGGGTCCTCGCCGACGATCAGCCCTTCCGGGATCTGCACGCGGGCATCGACGACGACATTGCTCAACCGGGCGCCGCGTCCGACCTCGACATAGGGCAGGATGACGCCATTCTCGACATGCGAGAAGGAGTTGCAGCGGACGCCGGTGAAGAGCAGCGCCCGCTCCAGCGACGCGCCGGAGACGATGCAGCCGCCCGAGACCAGCGAGGACAGCGCATAGCCGCGGCGATGGTCCTCATTGTGCACGAACTTCGCCGGCGGCGTGACCTCGCTATAGGTCCAGATCGGCCAGTTGCGGTCGAACAGGTCGAGATCGGGCACCACGCTGGTGAGGTCGATATTCGCCTCCCAATAGGCGTCGACCGTGCCGACGTCGCGCCAGTAGCTGACCGATTCCTGCGACGAGCGTACGCAGGAATCCTCGAAGTGGTGTGCCACTGCCTTCCCGTTCTTGACGATGTTCGGGATGATGTCCTTGCCGAAGTCGCGGCTCGAATTCGGGTCGTTGGCGTCGCGCTCCAGCTCGTCGATCAGGAACTTGGTGTCGAAGACGTAGATGCCCATCGAGGCGAGCGCCTTGTCGGGCTTGCCGGGCATCGCCGGCGGATCCTTCGGCTTCTCGACGAAGGCGCTGATGCGGTCGGTCTCGTCGACATGCATGACGCCGAAGCCCGTCGCCTCCATGCGCGGCACCTCGAGGCAGCCGATCGTCACGTCGGCGCCCGAGTCGACGTGCTGCTGCAGCATCTTCTCGTAGTCCATCTTGTAGATGTGGTCGCCGGCCAGGATGACGAAATACTTGGCGTCGTAGTCCTTCAGGATGTCGAGGTTCTGATAGACGGCGTCGGCGGTGCCCCGGTACCAGGCGTCCTCGGAGACGCGCTGGCTGGCCGGGAAGACGTCGAAGATCTCGTTGCGCTCGGGGCGGAAGAAGTTCCAGCCCCGGTTCAGGTGGCGGATCAGGCTGTGCGCCTTGTACTGGGTGGCGACGCCGATCTTGCGGATGCCGGAATTGACGGCATTCGACAGCGCGAAATCGATGATGCGCGACTTGCCGCCGAAATAGACCGCCGGCTTGGCGCGCCGGTCCGTCAATTCCATCAGGCGGCTGCCGCGTCCACCCGCCAGCACGAAGGCCATGGCATTACGCGCCAGCGGCGCATTGGTCTGCGGCCGATCCATCCTCAGTCCCTCCCGAAACGCTCGTTGCCCTGCAGTGTTTTTCTCATCAAGAACCCCTGCCCCGCCGGTCGCCTTACGGATCCCATTCGAAGAAGACCGTCGAGAGCGGAGGAAGAACGATGCTGACCGAGGCGGGGAAGCCGTGCGCCGGCTCCGCCCGCGCCTCGACCGCGCCGAGATTGCCGACGCCGGACCCGCCATAGGCGGCCGCGTCCGAATTCAGGATCTCGCGCCAGCGCCCCGTCTCCGGCACGCCGACGCGGTAGCCGTCGCGGATGACGGGGGTGAAGTTCGAGACGACCAGCACCGGCCGGTCGCCGGGCGCGCCGAAGCGCAGGAAGGCGAAGACCGACTGCGCCTTGTCGTCCGGCACCACCCAGCGGAAGCCGTCGCCCTCGCAGTCGCGCGCATGCAGCGCCGGGCGATCGCGATAGGCGTGGTTCAAGTCGCGGACGAAATCCCGAAGGCCCGAATGCGCCGGCTCGACCATCAGGTGCCAGTCGAGGCTCTGGTTGAAGTTCCACTCGTTGCGCTGGCCGAACTCCTGCCCCATGAACAGCAGCTTCTTGCCGGGATGGCCCCACATGAAGCCGTAATAGGCGCGCAGATTGGCGAATTGCTGCCATGGGTCGCCGGGCATGCGGCCGAGGATCGAGCGCTTGCCGTGCACGCCCTCGTCATGGCTGCGCGGCAGCACGAAATTCTCGGAGAAGGCGTAGAGCAGGCCGAAGGTCAGCTTGTCGTGGTGGTAGCTGCGATGCACCGGCTCGAGCGACATGTAGTCGAGCGTGTCGTGCATCCAGCCCATGTTCCACTTGAAGCCGAAGCCGAGGCCGTTCTCGTGCGCCGGCTTCGACACGCCCGGCCAGGCGGTCGATTCCTCGGCGATCGTCACCGTGCCGGGATGCTCGCCATAGCAGAGCTGGTTGACCCGGCGCAGGAACGAGACGGCGTCCTTGTTGTCGTTGGAGCCGTCCGGATTGGGCAGCCACTCGCCCGCTTTGCGCGAATAGTCGAGATAGAGCATCGAGGCGACGGCATCGACGCGCAGGCCGTCGACATGGAAGCGGTCGAGCCAGTAGAGCGCGCTCGCGGCGAGGAAGTTCGCCACCTCGGCGCGGCCGAAATCGTAGATCGCCGTGTTCCAGTCCGGATGGAAGCCGCGGCGCGGGTCGGCGTGCTCGTAGAGCGGCTGGCCGTCGAAATGGGCGAGGCCGTGCCGGTCTGTCGGGAAGTGCGCCGGCACCCAGTCGAGGATGATCCCCAGGCCGGCCTGGTGGGCGCGCTCGACGAAGCGGGCGAAGCCGGAGGGGTCGCCGTGCCGGCGCGTCGGCGCGAACAGGCCGATCGGCTGGTAGCCCCAGCTGTCGTCGAGCGGATGCTCGCTGATCGGCAGCAGCTCGAGATGGGTGAAGCCCATCTCGGCGGCATAGGGGATCAGCCGCTCGGCCAGCTCGTCATAGGAAAGGAAGGCGTTACCTTCCTTGCGCTGCCACGAGCCGAGATGCACCTCGTAGATCGCCATCGGCCGGCGCCGAGCCTCGCCCGTCTCGCGCTGGCGGAGATAGGCGTCGTCGTTCCAGGTGAAGTTGTCGGTGCGGGCGACGACCGAGGCGGTCGACGGGCGCAGCTCCCCGGCAAAGCCGACGGGATCGGCCTTCAGCGGCTGCACGATGCCATCGGCGGAGACGATCTCGTATTTGTAGATCGCACCGGCGCCGAGGTCGGGCGCGAAGATTTCCCAGAGCCCGCTGTCGACGCGCTTGCGCATCTGGTGGCAGCGACCGTCCCAGCCGTTGAAATCGCCGACCACCGAAACGCGGGAGGCGTCCGGCGCCCAGACGGCGAAATGCACGCCGTCGACGCCCTCGTGATTGCGGAGGTGGGCGCCGAGCCGTTCGTAGAGCTGCCGGTGCGTGCCCTCGACGAGCAGATAGTCGTCGGTGGCGCCGAGCACGCCGACGAAGGAATAGGGATCGTGGAAGGTCCAGCCGCCGCCGGGGTTCTCGGCGCGGAGCCGATAGCGAAAACGGCGGTCCCGCCCCGGAATCAGGCCCTCGAAGAAATCCGTGCCCGGACGCCGCTCCAGCGGCGCCACCCGGCGCCCGTCCCGATCCTCGACCGCGAGGGTCTCGGCGTGCGGGACGAAGGCGCGGATGACGAGACCGTCATCCGTCTCGTGCGGCCCGAGAAACGCGAAGGGGTCACCATGGCGCGCGGCAACAAGGGCTTCGACATCCGATACGCTCGCCCGCCAACCCGTCATCGCGCCCCCTTCTGCGTAGGCTATCCGGCCGGCCTGACGGGCACATCCCAGATCCCACCGGCATATTCCGCAATGGTGCGGTCCGAGGAGAACCAGCCGACCCGAGCCGTGTTCGTCAGGCTCGCTTTCCACCATGCTGCTCTGTCGAGCCACAGGGCGTCAACGTCTCGCTGCGCGGCATAGTAGGAATCGAAGTCCGCCGTCACCAGGAAGTAGTCGTGATGGCGCAGCGCCGTGGTCAGCGCGGCGAAGCGCGCGGGCTCGCCCGGCGAGAACAGGCCGCTCTCGATCGCCTCCAGAACGTCGGACAGCATGCGCGATTTCGCGATCGTCTCCTGCGCGTCGATGCCGGCGCGGCGGCGCGCCGCCACCTCGTCCGTCGTCAGGCCGAAGATGAAGATGTTGTCGTCGCCGACGCGCTCCTTGATCTCGACATTGGCGCCGTCGAGCGTGCCGATGGTGAGCGCGCCGTTCAGCGCCAGCTTCATGTTGCCGGTGCCCGACGCCTCCATGCCGGCGGTCGAGATCTGCTCGGAGAGATCGGCGGCCGGGATGATCATCTCGGCCAGGCTGACATTGTAGTTCGGCAGGAACACCACCTTGAGCAGGTCGCGCACGGTCGGGTCGTTGTTCACCACCTGCGCGACGTCGTTGGCGAGCTTGATGATCAGCTTGGCCTGATGGTAGCTCGCCGCCGCCTTGCCGGCGAAGATCTTGACGCGCGGCACCCATTCCTTGTGCGGCTGGGCGCGCATGGCCTGGTAGAGCGCGATCGTCTCCAGGATGTTGAGCAACTGGCGCTTGTATTCGTGGATGCGCTTGATCTGCACGTCGAACAGCGCGTTCGGATTGACGCGGATGTCGAGCCGGTCGCGGATCAGCCGGGCGAGCGCCACCTTGTTGGCGCGCCGCACGGCTCCAAAGGCGTCGTGCAGCGCCGTGTCGCCGACCTGCGGCTCCAGCTTGGCCAGCACCTCGGCGCTATCGAGGATACCGGCGCCGCAGGTGTCGACCAGGATGCGCGTCAGGCCGGGATTGGCCTCGTGCAGCCAGCGGCGGAAGGTGATGCCGTTGGTCTTGTTGTTGATGCGGCCCGGATAGACCTGGTCGAGATCATGGAAGATCGTCTTCTTGACCAGTTCGGAATGCAGCGCCGAGACGCCGTTGATCGAATGCGAGCCGATGAAGGCGAGATGGCCCATCCGCACGCGCCGGCCGTTGTTCTCGTCGATCAGCGACACCGAGGCGAGGAAGCGGCCATCCGCGCCCTCGACCTTCTTGGCCTTCTCCAGGTGGTAGGCGTTGATCAGGTAGATGATCTGCATGTGGCGCGGCAGCAGCCGCTCCAGGAGCGACACCGGCCAGGTCTCCAGCGCCTCGGGCAACAGCGTGTGGTTGGTGTAGCCGAGCGTGCGCGTGGTGATGTCCCAGGCCTCGTCCCAGGGAATGTCGCGCAGGTCGACGAGGATACGCATCAGCTCGGCGACGCTGAAGGCCGGATGGGTGTCGTTCAGCTGGATCGCGACCTTGTCGGGCAGCGAACGGATGTCGCCATAGGTGCGGATATGGCGGTGCACGAGATCCTGCAGCGAGGCGGAAACGAAGAAATATTCCTGCCGCAGGCGCAGTTCCTGCCCGGCGGCGCTCTCGTCGCTCGGGTACAGGATCTTGGAAATCGTCTCGGCGCGCACCTGCTCGACGAGGGCGCCGATATGGTCGCCCGAATTGAAGGCGTCGAGGCGGAGCGGGTCGACCGCGCGCGCCGACCACAGGCGGAGCGTGTTGACATGGCGGCCGCGCCAGCCGGCGATCGGGGTGTCGTAGGGCACCGCCTCGATCGTTTCCGACGGGTGCCAGACATAGCGCGCCACGCCGGAGGGCGTCATCGTCGCCTCGACCGTGCCGCCGAACTGGATGTCGTAGAGCACCTCGGGCCGCTCGAACTGCCACGGATTGCCGAAGGAGAGCCAGGTCTCGGGATATTCCTGCTGCCAGCCACCCTTCACCACCTGGCGGAACAGGCCGTGATCGTAGCGGATGCCGTAGCCATAGGCGGGGATCGACAGCGAGGCCATGGAATCCATGAAGCAGGCGGCGAGCCGCCCGAGGCCGCCATTGCCGAGTGCTGCGTCGGGCTCGCATTTGCGCAGCTCGTC
>JAEWAD010000286.1 GCA_023391905.1 Pseudomonadota bacterium
GCCGCCGACATAGACGCTGCCGTCGTCGGTCGGGAGGGCAGCGCCGACGAAGAACTTCGAATAGGGCGCGTGGGCGTTGAGGCGGACGGCCTGCGCCCGCTCGAAGAGATCGGCTCTGACTTCGGCATCCATATCAGCGCTCCTTCACGTAAGGCAGGCCGCTGGCCCGGGGCGGGATCGCCTTGCCGATGAAGCCGGCAAGCAGGATCACCGTCAGGATGTAGGGCAGCGCCTGGATCAGCTGGACCGGCACTTCGCCGACGCCGGGGATGACGGTGCCCTGCAGGCGGATCGACGCGGCGTCGAGGAAACCGAACAAGAGGCAGGTCAGAAGCACGTTGAGCGGCTTCCACTTGGCGAAGACCAGGGCGGCGAGCGCGATGAAGCCCTTGCCGGCCGACATTTCGCGGATGAAGCCGGCCGACTGCGCCACCGACAGGTAGGTGCCGGCGAAACCCGCGAGGATGCCGCAGCAGATCAGCGCCCGGTAGCGCAGCCAGGAGACCGAGATGCCGGCCGTGTCGACGGCGCCGGGGTTCTCGCCGACGGCGCGCAGCCTAAGGCCGAAGCGTGTGCGGAACAGCACCCACCAGGTCAGCGGCACGGCCAGGAAGGCGAGATAGACGAGGATGTTCTGGCCCGAGATCAGCCGCGCATAGAGCGGGCCGATGAAGGGCACCGAGGCGACTTCCGCCGCGAAGGGCAGCGTGATCTCGGTGAAGCGGGCGGTATTGGGCAATTGCGGCGTCCGGCCGCCCTGGCCGAACCAGGCATTGCCGAGCTGGATCGTCAAGCCGGAGGCGATGAAGTTGATCGCGACGCCGGAGATGACCTGGTTGCCGCGCTGGGTGATCGAGGCGAAGCCGTGCAGCAGGCTCAGCAGCACGCCGGTCAGGATCGCGGCGAAGAGGCCGAGCCAGGGCGAGCCGGTGACGGTCGCCACCGCCGCGGCGGAGAAGGCCGAGAACAGCATCTTGCCCTCGAGGCCGATGTCGACGATGCCCGAGCGCTCGGCATAGAGGCCGGCGAGCGCGGTGAACACCAGCGGCACCGACAGCCGCACCGTGGCGGCGAAGATCTGGATCAGGTCGGAGAACAGGCTTTCCATGGCGCGCTCCTCAGACCGAACCGGTGGCCGACGCGCGCGCGGCGCGGGGCTTCGGGGCGAACAGCGCGATCAACGCCGGGCGGAACATGTGCTCGAGCGCGCCGGCGAACAGGATCACCAGGCCCTGGATCAGGATGATCATCTCGCGGGTGATGTTGGGCACCCAGAAGGAGAGCTCGGCGCCGCCCTGGTAGAGCACGCCGAACAGGACGGCGGCGATGATGATGCCGGCCGGATGCAGGCGGCCCATCAGCGCCACCGCGATGCCGACGAAGCCGGCGCCGGCGGTGAACTCGACCTGCAGCTTGCCCATGTCGCCCATGACGGGGTTGAGCGCCATCATGCCGGCGAGGCCGCCGGACAGCACCATGGTGAGCACCACCGTCTTCACATAGGGGATGCCGGCATAGACGGCCGCCGTGGAATTGGTGCCCATGGTGCGGATCTCGTAGCCGAAGCGCGTGCGCCAGATCAGCAGCCAGACGATGAAGGCGGCGACGAGCGCGATCAGGAAGGCGACGTTGAGCGGCGCCGCGCCGATGTCGAGCCCGAACCACTGCATCATCCAGCCGAGCTTGGGCAGCTGGCCGCCCTCGGTGAAGAGCCGGGTCTGCGGCGACATGTTGCCGGGCTGCTTGATGACATGGACCAGCAGGTAGACCATCAGCGCCGAGGCGATGAAGTTGAACATGATCGTCGTGATGACGATGTGGCTGCCGCGCTTGGCCTGCAGCCAGGCCGGGATCAGCGCCCAGAGCGCCCCGAACAGGAAGGCGCCGGCGATCGCCGCCAGCGCCGTGATGTACCAGGGCATGTAGTGGTCGAGCGCCAGCGCCGCCAAGGCGACGCCGAGACCGCCGACATAGGCCTGGCCCTCGCCGCCGATGTTGAACAGCCCACCATGGAAGGCGACGGCGACCGCGAGGCCCGTGAAGATGAAATTGGTGGCGTAGAACAGGGTGAAGGCGATGCCCTCGCCCGTCCCGAGCGCGCCGGTGATCATGTACTGCACCGCCTCGAGCGGGCTCTCGCCGATGAACAGCATGACGAGGCCGGAGATCGCGAAGGCGACGACGACATTCAGGATCGGCAGCAGGCCGTAATTGACCCAGCGCGGCAGGGTTCCGAGGGGAGCGCTCATGGGTGCAGGTCCGCGTGGTGGATCTTGGAGAGTTGGATCTTGGAGAGGGTGTTCTGGATTCCGGGCGCGATCATTCCGCCGCCTCCCTGCCGATGCCGGCCATCATCAGGCCGATCTCCTGCTCGCCGGCATGCGGCGCCGGCTCGCCGACGATGGTGCCGGCGAACATGACCAGGATGCGGTCGGAGAGCGAGCGGATCTCGTCCAGCTCGACCGAGACGAGCAGGATCGCCTTGCCCTGGTCGCGCAGCGTGACGAGGCGCTTGTGGATGAACTCGATGGCGCCGATATCGACGCCGCGCGTCGGCTGGCCGACCAGCAGGCAGGCCGGATCGCGCTCGATCTCGCGCGCCAGCACGATCTTCTGCTGGTTGCCGCCGGAGAAATTCGCCGTCTTCAGGCGCGGATCGGCGGGGCGGATATCGTATTCCTCGATGCGCGCGACCGCGTCCTCGCGGATGGCGTCGATGTCAAGGAACGGCCCCTTCAGGTATTTCGGGTCGTCCTGGTAGCCGAGGATGGCGTTCTCGTATTCCTCGAAGGCGAGCACCAGGCCCATGTGGTGCCGGTCCTCCGGCACATGGGCGAGCCCCTTCTTGCGCAAGGTCGCGGGATCGAGGCGCTCGACAGGCTCGCCGTTGAGGAGAATGCGGCCCGTGGCGGGCTTGCGGATGCCGGCGATCGCCTCGAGCAGCTCGGACTGGCCGTTGCCGGCGACGCCGGCGATGCCGACGATCTCGCCGGCGCGAACCTCGAACGAGACATTGTCGACCATGGTGACGCCGCGGGCGTCCTTGACGGTCAGGTTCTCGACCGCGAGCACGACCGGGCCGGGCTTCGCCTCGTCCTTCTCGACGCGCAGCAGCACGCGACGGCCGACCATCAGCTCGGCCAGCTCCGCCATGGTGGTCTCGGAGGTCTTGCGCGTTGCCACCATCTCGCCGCGGCGCATGACGGAGACGGTGTCGGTGATCGCCATGATCTCGCGCAGCTTGTGCGTGATCAGGATGACGGTCTTACCCTGCGCCTTCAGCTGCGCCAGCATGCGGAACAGGTGGTCGGCCTCGGCCGGCGTCAGCACGCCGGTCGGCTCGTCGAGGATCAGCACCTCGGCGCCGCGATAGAGCGCCTTCAGGATCTCGACCCGCTGCCGCTCGCCGACCGAAAGGCGTCCGACCGGCGCCTCGAGGTCGGTCGAGAGGCCGGATTCCCGCATCAGGCCGTCGAGCCGCGCCCGCG
>JAEWAD010000290.1 GCA_023391905.1 Pseudomonadota bacterium
TTGAACAGGAAGACGAGCTGGGCGGCGCCGACGATCAGGGCGACGACCGTGATGAATTCGTTCAGCGTCGCGGCCGAGGGCGGGACGAAGGCCATCTCGCCGATCTCGTGATAGCGGCGCGGCACGCCCATCAGCCCGATGTAGTGCATCGGGAAGAAGATCAGATAGGCCCCAAGGAAGGTGACCCAGAAATGGAGCTTGCCGAGCCGGTCGTCGAGCATGTGCCCGGTGACCTTCGGGTACCAGTGATAGATCGCGCCGAAGATGACGAGGATCGGCGCCACGCCCATCACCATGTGGAAATGCGCCACCACGAACATGGTGTCGGAGAGCGGCACGTCGACGACGACATTGCCGAGGAAGAGGCCGGTCAGGCCGCCATTGACGAAGGTGACGATGAAGCCGAGCGCGAACAGCATCGGCACGGTGAAATGGATGTCGCCGCGCCAGAGCGTCAGCACCCAGTTGTAGACCTTGAGCGCGGTCGGCACCGCGATGATCAGCGTCGTCGTGGCGAAGAAGAAGCCGAAGCCCGGATTCATGCCGCTCACATACATGTGGTGCGCCCAGACGACGAAGGAGAGCGCGCCGATGATGACGATCGCCCAGACCATCATCCGGTAGCCGAAGATGTTCTTGCGGGCATGGGTGCTGATCAGGTCGGAGACGATGCCGAAGGCGGGCAGCGCGACGATGTAGACCTCGGGATGGCCGAAGAACCAGAACAGGTGCTGGAACAGGATCGGGCTGCCGCCGGCGGTGTCGAGCGGCTCGCCCATGGCGATGATCGACGGCATGAAGAAGCTGGTGCCGAGCAGCCGGTCGAACAGCATCATGACGGCGCCGACGAACAGCGCCGGGAAGGCGAGCAGCGCCATCACGGTGGCGGTGAAGATGCCCCAGACGGTGAGCGGCATGCGCATCAGCGTCATGCCCTTGGTGCGGCCCTGCAGCACCGTGACGACATAGTTGAGGCCGCCCATGGTGAAGCCGATGATGAACAGCATCAGCGACACCAGCATGATGATGATGCCCCATTGCTGGCCGGGCGTGTTGGCGAGGATCGCCTGCGGCGGATAGAGCGTCCAGCCGGCCCCGGTCGGCCCGCCCGGCACGAAGAAGCCGGCCGCCAGCACGAGCACGGCGAGCAGGTAGATCCAGTAGGAGAGCATGTTGAGATACGGGAACATCATGTCCCGCGCGCCGAGCATCAGCGGGATCAGATAGTTGCCGAAGCCGCCGAGGAAGACGGCGGTGAGCAGATACACCACCATGATCATGCCGTGCATGGTGATGAACTGGTAGTAGCGGTCGGCGTCGATGAAGGGCAGCAGGCCGGGATAGGCGAGCTGGATGCGCATCAGCCACGAAAGCACCAGCGCCACCAGCCCGATCGCCATCGCGGTCGTGCCGTACTGGATGGCGATCACCTTGGCGTCCTGCGAGAAGACGTATTTCGTCACCCAGTTGGTCGGGTGGTAGAGTTCCAGTTCCCCGGCATGCCCCGCGGCATGTCCGTCACCGCCATGCGTCAGATCCACCATCAGGCGTCACCTCGCTCGGTTCCGAGGGCGGCCTTGCCCCCGCCTCTTCCTGCCGGCGCGCGACGCGCCGGACACTCCCCTCGCCCGCACTAGAGCGGCGGGCGCGCGCCGGCGCGCGTCTCAAGCGCGCTCGTCTCCGCCGGCGTCGTCAGTTGCTTGAAGGTCTGCTGCTGGTCGAGCCAGGCCTGGTAGTCGGCCTCCGCCTCGACCACGACCGTGCCGCGCATATAGGGATGGCCGACGCCGCAGAGCTCGGCGCACAGCACCTCGAAGGTGCCGGTGCGGGTCGGCGTCACCCAGTAATAGGTGACGGAGCCCGGGATCATGTCCATCTTGGCGCGGAACTCGGGCACGAAGAAATTGTGCAGGGCATCGACCGAACGCAGCAGCAGCGCCACCGGCTTGCCGACCGGCAGGTGGATCTCGCCGCCCTGCACGATGATGTCGTCCTGCCCGGCCGGATCCTTGGGATCGATGCCGATCGGGTTCTCGGCGGTGACGGCGCGGGTGTCGGCGACGCCGAGGCGGCCGTCCTTGCCCGGCAGCCGATAGGCCCATTGCCATTGCTGGCCGACCACCTCGACCGAGGCGGCGCCGGCCGGCACGGTGATGAACTGGCCCCAGACGACCAGGCCCGGCGCCAGCATGGCGGCGACGCCGACGCCGGTGACGACGGCGAGCCAGGTCTCGAGCCGCTTGTTCTCCGGCTCGTAGGCGGCGCGGTTGCCCGGCCGGTGGCGGAACCGCCAGACGCAGTAGGCCATGAACAGCACCACCGCGGCGAAGACGACGCCGGTGATCCAGAAGGTCAGGTTGATGGTGTCGTCGATATAGCCCCAGTTCGACGCGATCGGCGTGAACCACCACGGGCTCAGGACATGGAACAGGATCGAGCCGACGACCACCAGAGCAAGGATTATCGCGATCAGCATTCCTTTTTCATCCCAGCCAGGGGCCCCCGTCGAAGGTCGGCCCCGCCATGATCAGAATGAAGTGGATACGCTTCCTGTCGCCCGTGCGCCGATTTGCGCCGGCGACCATCCTTTTTCTGCTTCTGCTACCTTAATCCCGAACCGGAGCCGATCCAAGCGAACCGGACCCGGCCGCGCGCCGCCCGACATGCAAGGCGGAAGCCCTCACTTCGGCTTTCCGTCCGGACCGAATTGCTGGATGTAGGCGATGAGGTTGTCGATGTCCTTGTCGTCCTTGAGGCCGGGGAAGGCCATCTTGGTGCCGGGCACCTTCGCCTTCGGATTGTGGATGTATTCGCGGAACACCGTCTCGTCCCAGACGATGCCGGAATTCTTGTTGGCGTCCGAATACTTGTAGCCCTCGACCGAGCCGGAATGGCGCCCGAACAGGCCGTTCAGCTCCGGCCCGACGGCGTTCTTGGCGCTCTCGCCGATCTGGTGACAGGCCTTGCACTTCAGAAACACCTTCTGGCCGAGCGCCGCGTCGCCATCCGCGGCCGCGGCCGCCGGAATCGCGACAAGGGCCAGCATCACGCCCAAGCTCCGCAAGATCATTGCCGCCTCCCAGGAGCCGGCATCCGTCGCGCCGGGCCCGCTGCCCCGAACGGAGTGCTCCGCCGGCAAACTAGCACATCACGCTACGTCATGTCAGTTTAGAATGATTATGATCAGGTTGGCGACAGGGCACGGGGAGCTCGGCAGCGCCCGAAGAAGCCTTGCATCGGCGTGTCGACTCGGCTTGTCTCGACCGCAAGTCGTCCCGCCGAAACAGAATTCCAGAGCCAGAACCTGCCGGAGAAGCGAATGATCTACGAATTGCGCGTCTATTCCTGCCTGCCCGGCCGCCTGCCCGCGCTGCAGAACCGCTTCCAGAAGGACACGCTGCGTCTCTGGGACAAGCACGGCATCCGCCAGGCCGGCTTCTGGACGACGCTGATCGGCCCGGCCAACAACGACCTGACCTATCTGATCGCCTGGGAAAGCCTGGCCGAGCGCGAGCAGAAGTGGAACGCCTTCATGGCCGATCCGGAGTGGCAGGCCGCCCGCGCCGAGAGCGAGAAGGACGGCCTGATCGTCGCCAATGTCGCGGCTTCGTTCCTGCAGCCGACGGCCTATTCGTCCGTCCGCTGACGGAACCCGCGGAGCGCCGGCGCCGCGCGGAACGAGAGATGGAAACGCGGGGCCGTGGCCCCGCGCTCCGCGGGATCAATGGGTCGAGAGCTTGAGCCCGATCAGGCCCGACAGGATCAGCGCGACGCTGATGATCCGGAACAGCGAGGCGGCCTCACCGAGCCAGAAGATGCCGACGCAGAAGGCGCCGACGGCGCCGATGCCGGTCCAGATCGCATAGGCCGTGCCGAGCGGCAGCGTCTTCATCGAGATCGAGAGCAGCGCGAAGCTGATGATCATCGTGACGATGGTGATGACGCTCGGCCAGAGCTTCGTGAAGCCGTCCGACTGCTTCATCGACGACGCCCAGACGACCTCGAAGATACCGGCGAGAACAAGATAAACCCAGGCCATGCGGCCCTCCATCAAAAGGGGCCGGGCCGTCCCGGACATTCTTTCCCGATATGGGGAGGTCGTTCCTCGATCGCCTTTTAAATAGCGATGCCCGGCGCGCCGGGCAAGGCATCACCCTCGCCGCGCCTAGTGGCCCGGATGCAGCGCGTCGTTCAGATACATGCAGGTAAGCATGGTGAAGATATAGGCCTGGATCACCGCCATCATCAGCTCGAGCCCTGTCAGCGCCACGATCATGACGAGCGGCAGCAGCGCGCCAGCGGGGCCGACGCCACCAAGCGCGCCCATCGCGGTGACGAAGCCGGCGAACACCTTCAACGTGATGTGGCCCGCCAGCATGACGGCGAAGAGACGGGCCGAATGGCTGATCGGCCGCGAGATGTAGGACACCATCTCGATCGGGATGACGACCGGCGCCAGCGCCAGCGGCACGCCGGACGGCAGGAACAGGCGGAAGAACCCGAAACCGTTGCGCCAGACGCCATAGAGCGTGACCGTCAGGAACACGGTCATCGCTAAGGCAAAGGTGATGATGATCTGGCTGGTGACCGTGAAGGCATAGGGGAACATGCCGATCAGGTTGGCGACCAGGATGAACATGAACAGCGAGAAGACGAGCGGGAAGAAGCGCATGCCCTCGCGGCCGGCATTGTCGCGCAAGGTCTTCGCCACGAACTCGTAGAGCAGCTCGGCGACCGACTGCCAGCGGCCCGGCACCAGCGCGCGGCCCCGCGTCGACATCATCAGGAAGGCGAAGACGGTCGCCACCGTCAGCAGCATGAACGCGGCCGAATTGGTGAAGCCGATCTGCTGGCCGCCGACTTCGGCGAGGTGAACGAGCGTCTTGATCTCGAACTGTTCGATGGGCCCGGCCATCATGCACCTTTCTTGTTGGATGGATGCAGATCACCGAGCGCCGGGACGAGCCGTCCGGGCGAAAACGCGCATGCCGACGCGACGCAGGGCGCCGCGTGTCGTTCATTCGGGATCTGGAAGGGAACGCCCGGACGGAATTCGGGCAAAGGCATCCATGCGGGACAGAACACGCCCACTATCTCCGATCGAGATAATGGGGCCGTCCCCGAATGCAGCGTCGGCACAGGTCGTCCTGTGCAAGGCGCCCAATAGCCGGATTCGAGACCGGGCTCAAGCCCGGCCATGCCGGCTTCCGCGCCGGCGCGCCGCGTCTACCTCACGCGCGCCGGCCCGTGCATCGCTCGCAGAAGCTCAGAAGGTCGCGCCGATCTGCCAGGGCACGAATTCATTGTCGCCATAGCCGAGCAGCTCCGACTTGCTGCGCTTGCCGGAGGCGACCGCGAGGATCTCGTCGAAGATCTCCTGCCCCTTTGCCTCGAGCGACTTGCCGTCGAGCACGTCGCCACCATTGATGTCCATGTCCTCGATCATCTTGGCGTAGATCTCGGAATTGGTGGCGATCTTGATCGACGGCGTCGGCTTGCAGCCATAGGCGGAGCCGCGCCCCGTGGTGAAGCAGAGGATGTTGGCGCCGCCGGCGACCTGGCCCGTCGCCGAGACCGGGTCGTAGCCGGGCGTGTCCATGAACACGAAGCCCTTCTCGGTCACCGGCTCGGCATAGCCATAGACGGCGGTGAGCGGCGAGGTGCCGCCCTTGGCGGCGGCCCCGAGCGACTTCTCGAGAATGGTCGTCAACCCGCCCTGCTTGTTGCCGGGCGACGGATTATTGTTCATTTCCATGAGGTTACGCTGCGCGTAGTCCTCCCACCAATGGATGATGTCGACCAGCTTCTCGCCGATCTCGCGCGAGACGGCGCGCCGCGTGAGCAGATGCTCGGCGCCGTAGATCTCGGGCGTCTCGGACAGGATCGCGGTGCCGCCATTGCGGACCAGGATATCGGCGGCGACGCCGAGCGCCGGATTGGCGGTGATGCCGGAATAGCCGTCGGATCCGCCGCATTGCAGGGCCAGCATCAGCTCGCTGGCCGGCACGGTCTCGCGCTTCACGCTGTTGACGATCGGCAGCATCGCCTTCACCGCCTCGACGCCGGCGTCGACCGTCTTCCGCGTGCCGCCGACCTCCTGGATCGTCATGGTGCGGAAGGTCTCGCTCTCCTCGATCCCGTAGGCGTCCTTGAAGCGCGGGATCTGGAAGCCCACGCAGCCGAGGCCGACCATGACGACGCCGCCCATGTTCGGGTTGGTCGCATAGCCCCAGGTGGTGCGCTTCAGCGTGTCGAAGATGACGCCGCGATAGTCGATGACGCAGCCATTCGCCTGCTTCAGCGCGACGATGCCGTCGATGTTCGGATAGTCGTTCAGGATGCCCGAACGCTCGATCTCGGCGGCGATGAAGCCGGCGACCGTCGTCGAGCAGTTCACCGAGGTGAGGATGCCGACATAGTTGCGCGTGCCCACCTTGCCGTTGGCCCGGCGGAAGCCCTGGAAGGTCGCCTGCTCGGCCGCCGGCACATAGTGCGTCGGCACCACGCCCTCGCCGAAGGCGTAGTCGCGCGCGAAGGCGCCGTGCTCCTCGCCAATGCCGCAATTGTGCTCGTGCACCCAGTCGCCGGGCGCGATGTCGGTTTTCGCGAAGCCGATGATCTGGCCGAACTTGACGACCGGCTCGCCGGCGGCGATCGGCCGGAGCGCGAATTTGTGGCCGCGCGGCACGCGGCGGGTGATCTGGACGCCCTGCGCCGTCGTCGCGCCGGCTTCCAGATTGCCCAGCGCCACGGCGATGTTGTCGGAGCCATTGAGGACGAGCGTCCGCGGCTGGGCAGAGATGGGGGCTGCCTCGTTCATGTAGATACCCTCGCGGCGCGTCGATGGCCGCTCTCAAGTTCAAATTCAGGCGGCACGCCAGCCATCGCGGATCAGCGTGTAGCCGTCGCTGTAGACTTCGGTCGTGGTGGGGAAGAGGTCGCGCCAGACGCGCGTCGCCGCGGCGAGCAGCGGCATCGACCGACCGAAAGCCTCGATGGTGATCCAGCCATCATAGTCGACCGCCTTCAGCGCCTTGAACGTGCTGGCGAAATCGATGTGCCCCTTGCCGGGCGTGCCGCGATCGTTCTCGGAGACATGCACATGCGCCAGATGCGGCGCGATGGCGGTGACGGCGGCGAGCGGATCCTTCTCCTCGATATTGGCGTGGAAGGTGTCGTACATGCCGGCGACGTTGGGATGGTCGACCTCGGCCAGGTAGCCGGCGAGATCGTGCATCGTATTGACGAAATAGCATTCGAAGCGGTTGACCGCCTCCAGCACCAGCGTGATGCCGCGTGCCTTGGCCATGTCGCCCGCCTCGCGGTGGAAGGTGATGCCGCGCGCCCGCTCCTCGGCGGTCGGCGCATCGCCGGAGAAATGGCCGAGCGTCGAATGCAGGGGGCCACCGACGACCTTCGCGCCGAGGGCGGCGGAGCAGTCGAGGATCCACTGCATGTGGCGGCGGGCCGCCTCCTGCTGGGCGGCGTCTTCGCCGATCGGGTTCATCTCGGTTCCGGGGAACAGCGCGATCACGGTGCGGTCGAGGCCGAGCCGGTCGAGCTCGCGGCCCAGCTCCGCATAGTGCTCCGGCGTGCCCTCGAAGATCGGGATCTCGACGCCGTCATAGCCGCAGCGCTTCAGGTCCTCGAGGATCGGCCAGTGCCGGGGTTCGACATGGGCGGTCCAGAGCAGGAGATTGAAACCGATCTTCATGGCACGTCTCTTCTCAGCATCGCGATGGAAGCCTCGCGGGCCGGGCCTCGCGGTCCGGCTCCGCTGGAACGGGGCCGCGCACCCGGATGGGCCGCCGGCCCGGCCCCTCACTCGGGGGG
>JAEWAD010000563.1 GCA_023391905.1 Pseudomonadota bacterium
CCCATCAGCAGCACCAGCGCGAAGGTCTCGGCCGCGTTCATCTGCAGCACGACCATGGCGTAGCTCGCCGCCATCACCGAGGAGGCGGCGACGCTGCCGACCGAGAGGTCGAAGCCGCCGGCCGACATGGTGATCGAGACGCCGACGCCGAGGATGGCGACGACCGAGACCGCCTGCAGGATGGAGAACAGGTTGGCCGAGTTGATGAAGGCCGGCTGGGCCGACCAGAAGCCGACCAGCATCAGCGCCAGCAGGACGAAGAGCGCATATTTGCGCGCGGTTTCGGCGAAGGTCGAGGCTGGCTTCGACGGGGAGGCTGCGTGGTCGGTCATGATGCTGGTCCTGTGCCGTCGGCCCGGGTCTCGGCGCTTTCGACGCTGCCGATGACGGCGGCGAGGCCGCCCTCCTGGCTGCCGTCGGCCTCGTAGAGTGAATGGTCGCGCATGACGAGGATGCGGTCGGCAACCTCGAGCGCCTCTTCCGTGTCGCTGGTGGCGATCAGCGTCGCCGAACCGGACTGGCTGTTGCGGATGGCGGCGATCAGGTCGGCGCGGGCGCCGACATCGACGCCCTGGAACGGCTCGTCGAGCAGCAGCAGCCGGCAGGGCGCCGCCTGCCAGCGCGCCAGCACGACCTTCTGCTGGTTGCCGCCGGAAAGCTGGTCGAGCGTGTCGTCGGGGCCGCGCGCCTTGATGCCGAGCCGGCCGATCGCCTCCGAGGCGACCAGCCGCTCGCGCGTCTCGCGCAGCAGGCCGAGCGGGAACCAGCGCGGCAGATGCGGCAGCGCGATGGTGCCGGCGATCGAAGCGCCGGGGATCTCGGGCGGCAGCAGCGACGACGCCCAGCGGTCCTCCGCCACCATGAACACGCCGTTCTCGATCGAGCGGGCCGGGCCGTTCGAGAGCCAGGGCTTGCCGTCGAGCGTGAACGAGCCCTCGACGAGCTGCTCCAGCCCGAACAGGGCGCGGAGCAGTCTACTCTTGCCGGAGCCGAGCGTGCCGGTGATGGCGACGACTTCGCCGGAGCGGAGATCGAGGTCGAAGGGCCGCGCGCCGGGGACCAGCCGCGCCTGGCGGATCGAGGCGAGGATGGGCGCGGTCGAGACGGCGGCGGCATGCGCGCCGGCGTCGAGCGTGCGGCCGATCATGGCGGCGATCGCGGCGGAGAAATCGATCGGCTTGGCGAAGGAGGCGACGACCTTGCCGCCGCGCAGCACGACGGCGCGGTCGGCGATCGCCGCGAGGTCGCCGGTCCGGTGCGAGATGTAGAGGATCGCGATGCCGCTTTCCTTCAGCCGGCGCAGCACGGCGAACAGCCGATCCGCCTCGGTGGCCGAAAGGCTCGAGGTCGGCTCGTCGAGGATCAGCACCGACGCCTTCGCCGCGACGGCGCGGGCGATCGCGATCAGCTGGCGCTCGGCCGGGCGGAGATCGATGAAGTCGCGGTCGAGCGGCAGGTCGAGGTCGATCAGCGCCGCGATCTCCTTCGCGCGCTTGCGGGTCGAGCGCGGCGAGACGAAGAAGCTGCCGGTGCCGCAAAGCTCGTTCAGGGTGAGGTTCTCGGCGACCGTCAGCCCCGCCGCGCCGGCCTGGTCGGTCGCCTGGTGCACGGTGGCGACGCCGGCCGCTTGGGCTTCGCTGGGCGACGAGAACGAGACGGCCTTGCCGTTCAGCAGGATCGTGCCACCGTCGGCGGTGATCGAGCCGGAGAGGATCTTGACCAGCGTCGACTTGCCGGCGCCGTTCGCCCCCATCAGCGCCACGATCTCGCCGGCCCCAACCTCGAGATCGGCGCCGGCGAGCGCCCGCGTCGGGCCGAAGGATTTTTCAATTCCCGTGACGGAGACGGCGATGTGGGGGGAGGCGGACACGGTGTTATCGGGTTCCGGGCTGTTTCCTTACCTCTCCCTGAGGGAGAGGTCGGCCCGCAGGGCCGGGTGTGGGTTTACGGTGTTTCCGGAGAGGGCGTAAACCCTCACCCGCCGGCTTCGCCGTCGACCTCTCCCTCAGGGAGAGGTGAGCAACCCGTCCTCGCCGCCGATCTCGCCTTTGGTCCCGCCGGCAGCCGCATCGCCATGCAGCTGCGGCCGGGCGAGATCGTCGGGCTCTATGGCCTCGTCGGCGCCGGGCGCTCGTCGCTCCTGCGCACGCTCTGGGGCGCGACGCCGGGGCGCGGCCTGATTGCCATTGACGGCCAGGTGCCCGGGCATGGGCCGGCCGGCCGCATCGCCCGCGGCATGGCCTATGTGCCGGAGGACCGCCGCCGCGAGGGCCTCGCGCTGGCGCTCTCGATCGAAGACAATCTGGCGCTGGCGCATCTCGCCGATTTCCGCGCCCGCCGTTCCCTCCCGCTGCCCTCGAAGGCGAAGATCCGCGCCTTCGCCAAGCGCACCGGCGACCGCCTCCGCCTCGTCGCCGCCGGCCCGGACCGCTCGCCGGCGACGCTTTCCGGCGGCAACCAGCAGAAGCTCCTGTTCGGCCGCTGGCTCGGCCGCCCGATCCGCGTCCTCCTCGTCGACGAGCCGACGCGCGGCGTCGATGTCGGCGCCAAGGGCGAGATCCATGCCGAGATGCGCCGCATCGCCTCGGACGGCGCCGCCGTCCTGATGGCGACGAGCGACATCGAGGAACTCACCGCGCTTTCCACCCGCGTCCTCGTGCTCCATGCCGGCCGGCTGGTCGCCGAGCTCGACGGCGCCTCGCTCACCCGCGCGGCCGTGGTCGCCGCCGCCTTCGGCCACGCTCCCGACGAGCCCCGGCCGCCCTCGGAACTCTCCGCATGATCCTCTTCCGCCGCTACGGCACGCTCTTCGCGCTGGCGCTGATCGTCCTCGTCTTCGCCGTCGCCTCGCCGCAGGCCTTCGGCACGGTCTCGAATCTCGTCAACATCACGCAGCAGATGTCGCTGCTCGCCATCGTCGCGATCGGCGCGACGCTGGTGATGGTGCTGGGCGAGTTCGACCTCTCGGTCTCCGCCGTCGTCTCCTTCGCCGGGATTTCCGCCGCCGCCCTGTTCGCGGCCGGCGTGCCGGTGCCGGTGGTGATGCTCGCCGTGCTTGCCGCCAGCCTCGCCATGGGCGCGATCTCCGGCTTCCTCGTGGCGCGCTATCGCGTGCCGAGCTTCATCGCCACGCTCGCCTTCGGCACGGTGATCGGCGGTCTGACCTTCTGGATCTCGAACGGCGCGACGCTGTTCTCCGGCATTCCGGCCGTCTTCCGCGATCTCGGCCGCGGCACGATCCTGGGCGTGCCGGTGCCCACCCTCTGGCTCGCTGGCGTCGCGGTTGTGTTCTGGCTGCTGCTCGACAAGACCGAGTTCGGCCGTCGCCTCTATGCGATCGGCGGAAACCGCGAGGCGGCCCGCCTCGTCGGCCTGCCGGTCCGGCGCGACATGGTCGTCGCCTTCGCGCTCTGCGCCGCGCTCGCCGGCCTCGCCGGCCTGCTCCTGACGGCGCGGCTCGGCAGCGCCCATCCGACCGGCGGCGGTGGTTTCCTGCTGCAGGCCTATGCGGCCGTCTTCCTCGGCATGACGGCGTTTCGCGAGGGTGAGCCGAGCGTGCCGGGCACGCTGGTCGGTGCGGCGATCATCGCCGTCGTCTCGAACGGCCTCACCATCCTCGGCGTGCCGAGCTTCCTGCAAGACCTCCTGACCGGTGCGATCATCCTCGCCGCCGTCCTCGTCCGCAATGTCGCCCGAGAGGAGCGCTGAGCCGGCAAGAATCGAGGACGCAGGTCAGGGCGAAGCTGCTTTACCTCTCCCTGAGGGAGAGGTCGGACCGAAGGTCCGGGTGAGGGTTTACGCCCTTTCCGGATGGTTCCCTAAACCCTCACCCGCCGCACTTCGTGCGTCGACCTCTCCCTCAGGGAGAGGTGAAGCAACAAGGCGCTTCCTTCCGCCAAAAGCCGCCAGGCTGGCGCCGGCGACGACGAGAAGGGTCGCGGCGAGCAGGGTGAAGCTCGGTTCCGCCTGGCCAGTCAGCACCAGGATCAGCGTCGAGAGCGGCGGCGCGGCGTAGGACATGGCGCCGAGCAGCGCCAGCCTGCCATGCTTGGTGGCGTGGTCCCAGGCGACGAAGGCGGCGCCGATCGGGCCGATGCCGAGCGCCAGCAGCGACAGCCAGGCGCCTGGATCCGGCATGACGAAGGTCTCGCCGATGGCGACATGGCAGAGCGCCGCCAGCACGGCGACGAGCGCGCAGACGACGATCATCGGCTCGCTGCCGGGCGCGTTGATGCGGTTGTTCAGCACCGAATAGAGCGACCAGGTGAAGGCGCAGACGAGCGCCGCCAGATAGCCCGCCATCGCCGTGCCGCTCGCCTCGACCGGGCCGGGCCCGCCGACGAGCAGCAGCGTCGCGGCGAAGCCCATGACGGCGCCCAGGATCTGCGGCCGGCCGAGCTTCGTGGTGCCGCCGGGGATCAGGCCGGAGAACAGCACGATCAAGAGCGGCCAGAGATAGTTGATCAGGCTGGCCTGCGCCGGCGGGGCGAGGCGGAGCGCCGCGAAATAGAGCGCGTGATAGGCGAAGATCGCCGTCGTGGTCAGCACCCAGGCCCGCATCGGCCATTGCCGCAGGCCGGCGCGCACTCCGGCCGGGCCGCGCATCGCCGTGAAGCCGACGAG
>JAEWAD010000566.1 GCA_023391905.1 Pseudomonadota bacterium
GCGTCTGCGGGTGGCGGATCGGGGACTGCGCGAAGGGATCCTGGTGGAGATGATGGCTGAGGACGGCGTCTGGCGCCGCGCGCCGCATCGGCAAGGGGGACGTGGTCAATGAGCTCCGACAGAAACAAGGGCAGGGGCTCCGGCGGGCGCGAATTGACCGTCCGGGTCAAGACGGCCCGGGGACGGACGGCCTCGTCGCAGCGCTGGCTGCAGCGCCAGCTGAACGACCCCTATGTGGCGCGCTCGAAGCGCGAGGGCTATCGCTCGCGCGCCGCCTACAAGCTGACCGAGATCGACGACAAGCATAAGATCCTGGCGCCGGGCATGAAGGTGGTCGATCTCGGCGCCGCGCCGGGCGGCTGGTCGCAGGTCGCCGTCGAGCGCGTCGGTTCGACCGACGACAACAAGCTGGTCGTCGCCATCGACTATCTCGAGATGGACGAACTGCCGGGCGTCATCCTGTTCCAGAAGGATTTTCTCGACGAGGACGCGCCGGCCCTGCTCGAAGAGGCTCTGGGGGGACCGGCCGACGTCGTCATGTCCGACATGGCGGCGCCGACGACTGGGCACCAGAAGACCGACCACCTGCGGACGACGCATCTCTGCGAGGTCGCGGTCGACTTCGCCCTCGACGTGCTGAAGCCTGGCGGCCACTTCCTGACCAAGGTGTTCCGCGGCGGCGCCGAGGGCACCGTGCTGACCCAGCTCAAGCAGCATTTCGCGCAGGTCTATCACATCAAGCCGCCGGCGAGCCGCGCCGGCTCGGTCGAGCTGTTCCTGCTCGCCAAGGGCTTCAAGGGCCGCAAGCCGGCCGTTGACCCGCGTGACGGCGGCGACGAGGGTACGGACGAGGGCTGGCGGCCGTAAGCCGCCCGCTCTCTCGCCCCGCGCGAAGCGATTTCCAGCCGACGAAGTGGCTAGGCCCGTTCACGCATCGCCGTGACCGGGTCGGGCGCCAGTTCCTTCGTGACGACGCGACGGCCGGACATTTCCTCGCCCGCGTCATGCGGCATGCGCAGGAAAGCGATCACCGAGCAGAGCGAGATCAGGCCGACGGCGAGGAAGGCCGGGTGGAAATCGGCGAGCCCGAGCGCGCCGCCATGTGCCGTCATCGTCAGCTGCAGCGCGATGGCGCCGACCGAGATCCCGAGCGACAGCGAGAGCTGCTGGAAGACGCTGGTCATGCTGGTGGCGCGGCTCATCTTCGCCAGCGGCACGTCGGCGAAGGCGAGCGCATTGGCGCTGGTGAACTGCAGCGAGCGGAAGAACCCTCCGATGAACAGCAAACCCGTGATCAGGTGCATCGACGTGCCGATCGAGAAGGCGGCCGGGATTGCGACGAAGAACGCGGCGATGAACGAGTTGGCGATCAGCACGCGGCGGAAGCCGAAGCGGCGCAGCAGCGGCGGCGCGACGAACTTCATCGCGATGGCGCCGAGCGCCGAGACGAAGGTGATCGTGCCGGACTGGAACGGCGTCAGCCCGTAGCCGATCTGCAGCATCAGCGGCAGCAGGAAGGGCAGCGCGCCGATGCCGATGCGGAACAGCATGCCGCCGATGACGCTGGCGGCGAAGCTCGGGATCGAGAACAGCGACAGGTCGAGGATCGGGTTGGCGACGCGGCGGCTATAGAAGAAATAGGCCGTCAGCAGCGCGGCGCCGCCGAACAGCAGCGCGAAGACATAAGACCACGGCATCAGGTTGAGGCCGAGTGAGGTCGATCCGGTGATGAAGCCGGCGATGCCGAACGTCGTCAGCAGGAAGCCGACGAAATCGAAGCGGACGCGTTCCTCGCCGCGAATGTCGGGAATGAACAGCGTGGCCAGCACGATGCCGAGGACGCCGATCGGCACATTGATCCAGAAGATCCAGCGCCAGTCGAAATAGGTCGTGATGAAGCCGCCGACCACCGGGCCGACGACGGGGCCGATCAGGGCCGGCACGGTGAGCCAGGCCAGCGCACCGACCAGTTCCGACTTCGAGACCGACTTCAGGATGACCAGCCGCCCGACCGGCACCATCATGGCGCCGCCGATGCCCTGCAGCACGCGCGAGGCGACGATCTCGGGGATCGAGCTCGACAGTCCGCAGCAGATCGAGCCGAGCGTGAACAGCGTGATGGCGAGGCGGAAGACGGCGCGCGCGCCGAACCGGTCGGCGACCCAGCCGGAGGCGGGGATGAAGACGGCGATCGTCAGGAGATAGGAGGTCAGGGCCAGCTTGAGGTCGATCGGGCTGACGCCGAAGTCGCGCGCGATCGCCGGCAGCGAGGTCGAGAGAACCGTCGAATCGAGGTTCTCCATGAACAGCGCGCAGGCGACGATCAGCGGGAGCAGGATGCGGTCGGGCGGGCGATGCGAAGAAGTCATGGAGCCCCTTCAGGGGAGGCGACGCGGACGGCGCGGGGGCGCCGGGGACGATCTCATGCGGCTGCCTTATTGAATGGACCCTTTCGCCGCCGATGCCAAGCGTGACTGTTCGGTCGGCCTGCCATTCAGGCCGCGTGAAGCGCGGCGACGAGGTCCGGCGTGCGGTCGATCTCCGATGGATCCCGCCAGAACCGGCCGAAGAGCCGGTCGCAGCCGGGAAGGCTCCACGGCGTCTGGCCGGCGCCATGATAGGGCGTCAGTTCCCCGATCTTCAGTCCCGCATCGGTCAGATAGAAATCGACCCGCAGATGCGCGCAGCCCTCGGCAACGGTGCCGGCGGCGTCCGCCAGGCGCCGGGCCAGCGCCGGCTCCAGCTCGAAATCGCCAAGCGTGTATTTGCGCGAATGGAACGGCAGGCGGCGTCCGTTGCAGTCGAACCAGTTGTCGCGGCGGCTCGGCGTGTCCTTGATGCCCGTCAGGACGCGGATCGCGACGGCGCGGCCGCCGAAGGTCAGGACAACGGCTTCCGGCGCGCCGCCGCCGTCGGCCCCGACGAGGAGCGGCTCGACGACGAGACGGCGGGGAATGCCCCGATAGCCCCATTCCCGAGACCGGTCGTAGTAGTCGCGCTGCAGCCAGCCCTGCGCCAGGCGCGTGAGCGCGGCGTTGTCGCAGGTCGCCTTGTCGTGCACGATCGCCACGAGGCCGGAGGCATGGTTCGGCTTGAGCACGAAGCGCTCCGGCAGTGCTTCCCAGTCGATCTCGCGCGGATCCGCCCACTGGCCGAGCAGCGGCACGGCGAAATCCTCGCCGAGGCGCTCGCGGATGATCGCGCGGACCGCGATCTTGTCGCACATCCGGCGAAAGATCGGGTCGCGCTCGTAGAGGATGCGATGGACGATGTGCTCGTTGAACCCGACGGGCGGATCGAGCCGCAACGGCTCGCCGTGATAGTCGAGATAGCGACGCTTGAACCATGCCCGGTTCAGCCGCGTGCCGACGATCGGCGAGCTCCAGAGCGCGCATCGCAGCACCGAACGGGCGTTCTTGCAGGGACGGGCGATGCGTTGCCCGAACCGCCTCAGGGCGGAGGGTTGGTCGTTCATGGCTGCGGGCGTGGATCGATCGCTGGAGATGGCGAATTGGGCGCCGATCTATTCGGATGATTCGCGGCGCCGCGCCAGATGCGGGCGGCCGAGGCCGGTGCCGGGATCCGGCAGCCTGGATATCGCCATGCGGCAGGCAGCGGGCGGCCCTGCGGCCAGCGCGCAGGTTCTAAGCCAGATTCTGCCGAGCGAGGCCTTCCCACCGGCCGCGTTCACATGATAGAGACCACCGCCAACCCTATTCGATGAACCCGGCCACCGGCGACCCTTGGTCCCCCGGTTGGTCTTTTGCATTCGGAGCGTTGGCTATGGCCCAGATCGTTGAATTGTCGACCGGACGCGAGGCGCTCACGTTCGACGACGTGCTGCTTCAGCCGGGCCACTCGCTCGTCATGCCGGGCGAGGTCGACATCCGCACCCGCCTGACGCGCGAGATCGAGCTCAACATTCCGATCATCTCCTCGGCGATGGACACCGTCACCGAAGCCCGCCTCGCCATCGCCATGGCGCAGGCCGGCGGCCTCGGTGTCATCCATCGCAATCTCTCGCCCGAGCAGCAGGCCGAGGAGGTCCGTCAGGTCAAGAAGTTCGAATCGGGCATGGTGGTGAACCCGGTCACGATCGGGCCGGACGCGACCCTCGCCGACGCGCTGGCGCTGATGAAGGCGCACCGCATCTCCGGCATCCCGGTCGTCGAGGGCGGCGGCAATCCCGGGCGTCTCGTCGGCATCCTGACCAACCGCGATGTCCGTTTCGCGTCCAACCCGGCCCAGAAAGTCTATGAGCTGATGACCCGCGAGGGTCTGATCACGGTCAAGGAAGGCGTCAGCCAGGAAGAGGCCCGCCGCCTGCTGCACCAGCACCGGATCGAGAAGCTCGTCGTCGTCGACAAGGCCTATCGCTGCATCGGCCTGATCACCGTCAAGGACATGGAGAAGAGCCAGCTCAACCCCAACGCCGCCAAAGACGAGCAGGGCCGCCTGCGCGCCGCCGCCGCCACGACGGTCGGTGACAACGGCATCGAGCGCACCGAGCGGCTCATCGATGCCGGCGTCGACCTGATCGTCGTCGACACCGCGCATGGCCATTCGCAGCGCGTGCTCGAGGCCGTCGAGCGGGTCAAGAAGCTGTCGAACCGCGTACAGGTCATGGCCGGCAACGTCGCGACCGCGGAAGGCGCCAAGGCGCTGATCGATGCCGGCGCGGACGCGGTCAAGATCGGCATCGGCCCCGGCTCGATCTGCACGACCCGCGTCGTCGCCGGCGTCGGCGTGCCGCAGCTGACCGCGATCATGGAAGCCGTCTCCGCCGCCGACAAGGCCGATATCCCGGTCATCGCCGACGGCGGCATCAAGTATTCCGGCGATCTCGCCAAGGCGCTGGCCGCCGGCGCTCGCTGCGCCATGATCGGCTCGCTGCTGGCCGGCACGGAAGAGAGCCCCGGCGAGGTCTATCTGCACCAGGGCCGCTCCTTCAAAGCCTATCGCGGCATGGGTTCGGTCGGCGCCATGGCGCGCGGCTCGGCAGACCGCTACTTCCAGGCGGAAGTGCGCGACACGCTGAAGCTCGTGCCGGAGGGCGTCGAAGGCCAGGTGCCGTTCAAGGGGCCGGTCGGCGGCGTGCTGCACCAGCTCGCCGGCGGCCTGCGCGCCGCCATGGGCTATGTCGGCGCGGAGAACCTGGAGGCCTTCCGCGAGAAGGCGCGCTTCGTGCGCATCTCGACCGCCGGCCTGCGCGAAAGCCATACCCACGACGTGACCATCACCCGCGAGAGCCCGAACTATCCCGGCATCGGCTGAGGCAGGTCCTCGGCACGCGGAACGAACAGGCGAGGGGCGGAAGCGGAACTTCCGCCCCTCGCTCGTATTAGCGTTCTGCCGGGGAAGCCCGGCCGCCATCCTTCCGTTCGCGACTTCTCGGGGGCTCCATGCTGAAGACCGTCATCCTGTGGCCGGCGATCGCCCAGTTCGTGCTGATCGCCTGCGTCTATCTCTGGCTCAGCGTCACGCGGCAGCAGGCGCTCCGGAGCGGCGCCGTGCCGGACACGGATTTCGCCCCCGGCATCGACGAGCCACGTGCCTCGGCGGAGGCGCGCCGCCATCTCGCCAACCAGTTCGAGCTGCCGCTGCTGTTCTTCGTCGTCGTCGGCTTCCTGTTCGGGATCGACGGCGTCTCGATCCTCGAACTCTGCGTGGCCTGGCTGTTCGTCCTCTCGCGGCTGGTGCATACCTTCGCCGCGCTCAGCGGGCAGCTCCTGCTGCGGCATGTCAGCTTTCTCGCCGGATTCGTGCTGGTCTTCTTCCTCTGGCTCGACCTCGCCGTCCGTATCCTCTAGAAGCCCCGGACCATGATCCCAGCCGCACGCATCTCCGCCGCCATCGAAGTTCTCGATGATATCGCCACCCGCCGCCGTCCCGCGCCCGACGCGTTGAAGGACTGGGGCCTCGCGCACCGCTTCGCCGGCTCGAAGGACCGGCGCGCGATCGGCGATCTCGTCTTCGATGCGCTCCGCCACAAGAACTCGTCCGCGGCCGTGGCCGGCGGCGAGGACGGCCGCGCCATCCTGCTCGGCCTTTTCCGCCTGCATCGCGGGCACGACCTCGCGGCGATCGAGAAACTCTTCTCCGGCGAGCGTTTCGCGCCGGCGCCGCTGACGGACGAGGAACGCGCCGCGCTTTCGAGCGACCGCCTTGCCGATGCGCCGGATTTCGTGCGCGGCGACTATCCGGAATGGCTGGCGCCCAATCTGGCGCGCGTCTTCGGCGACGACGTCGTCGCCGAGATG
>JAEWAD010000410.1 GCA_023391905.1 Pseudomonadota bacterium
TTCCTACACCGTATTCCCCGCGAAGAACGGCCAGCCGGTGGCTGCGACGCGCGACGCGACGGATAAAACCAAGCTGTGAGGCTCTAGAGCCCCTACGCCTTCAGGCAGGAGACCCGACCATGGCGGACGCGCACGCTAAGCCGAACCACGACTACCATCTCGTCGCTCCCAGCGTGTGGCCGCTGTCCGGCGCGATTGCGGCCTTCGTCACGGCGGTCGGGCTGGTGATGAGCATGAAGGGCCTGACGATGGGCGGCCTCAAGATGGGCCCGTACATCCTCGGCGCCGGCTTCATCGGCATCCTGTACGTGATGGCGGGCTGGTGGTCTGACGTCATCCACGAGGCGCAGGTCGAGCACGCCCACACTCGCGTGGTGCAGATCCACCACCGCTACGGCATGATCCTGTTCATCGCCTCGGAGGTAATGTTCTTCGTCGCCTGGTTCTGGGCCTTCTTCGACGCCTCCCTGTTCCCGGGCGAAGCAATCCAGTTCCAGCGCACCGAGGTGACGGGCGGTCACTGGCCGCCCAAGGGCATCGAGATGTTCGATCCCTGGCACCTGCCGCTGCTCAACACGCTGATCCTGCTCACCTCGGGCACCACGATCACCTGGGCGCATCATGCCCTGCTGCACAACGACCGCGAGGGCATGAAGAAGGGCCTTCTGCTCACCATCGCGCTCGGCGTGCTGTTCTCGTTCGTGCAGGCCTATGAATATGCGCATGCGCATTTCGCCTTCTCGGGCAACATCTTCGGCGCCACCTTCTTCATGGCAACCGGCTTCCACGGCTTCCACGTGATCGTCGGCTCGATCTTCCTGATCGTCTGCCTGCTGCGGGCGCTGGCCGGCCAGTTCACGCCGAAGGAGCATTTCGGCATGGAAGCGGCCGCCTGGTACTGGCACTTCGTCGACGTGGTCTGGCTGTTCCTGTTCTTCTCCATCTACGTCTGGGGTGGCTGGGGCGCGCCGATGCACGGCGCCTGAGCCGAGCCAATTCAATCAACGGGCGGCTTCGGCCGCCCGTTGTCTTTTCGGCGGCAACTTCGTCGCCATGGAGGAGCCACCTTGAGCGCGACCGAACCGCAGCAGCATCGCGACCGGGCCCTCTATCCGCCGCTCTCGCCGTCGAGCACCGGCCTGCACGGGCGCTGTCCCCGTTGCGGTGAGGGGCGGCTGTTCAATGGCTTCCTCGCGCTGGCGCCCGGCTGCTCGAACTGCGGGCTCGACTACGCCTTCAGCGATGCCGGCGATGGTCCCGCCGTCTTCGTCATGCTGATCGTCGGCTTCGTGGTCGCGTTCCTGGCGCTCTATGTCGAGTTCACCTTCCAGCCGCCGTTCTGGCTGCATGCGCTGCTCTGGATCCCGCTGATCGTCGTTCTCGGGCTCGGCACGCTCAGGCCGCTGAAGGGGCTGATGATCGCGATCCAGTACAAGCACAAGGCCGAGGAGGGGCGGCTCGAGCAGGGCTGACCCGAATACCATGACCCAAGCATCCGACCGCTCCCCCGTCCGCAGCCTGATCTGGCCGACGATCGCGACGATCATCGTCTTTGCGATCCTCTGTTCGCTCGGCACCTGGCAGTGGCGGCGCATGGAATGGAAGGAGGCGCTGATCGCCCAGGTCGACAGCCGGCTCAAGGATGTTCCGATCCCGGCGCCGGGACCGGCGGATTGGCCGAAGCTCGATCTGGCGGCGGCCGACTACACCCCGGTGACCGTCTCCGGAACGCTTCTGAACGACAAGGAGGCGCATTTCTACAGCGCCCTGATGCAGCCGCGCGGGCCGATCGGCGGCGTCGGCTGGTTCGTCTTCACGCCGCTTCGGACCGACGAAGGCTGGATCGTCTACGTCAATCGCGGTTTCGTGCCCGAGGCCGCCAAGGACGCCTCGAAGCGTTCCGAGGGCCAGCCGGAGGGCCGCGTCACCGTCACTGGCCTTCTGCGCCGGCCGGAGCATCCCGGCATGTTCCAGGCCTCGCCCAATCTGGTGACCAACCAGTGGTTCGCCCGCGAGCCGGCCCGCTTCGCGGACGCGGCCGGGCTGCCGGCCGATCAGGTCGCGCCCTATTCGATCGACGCGGATGCGACGCCCAATCCGGGCGGCCTGCCGCAGGGGGGCGAGACGCTCGTCACCTTCTCCAACAACCACCTGCAATATGTGGTGACGTGGTACGGCCTCGCGGTCGCGCTGCTCGGCGTCTTCGGCGTCTATGCCAATGGGGTCGTGAAGCGGAAGCGCTGAGCGGGTGAGGGCTGGCGCCCTCAGCCGTGGCCGGAGTCGCCGGAGAGCATCGCCGGGTCGATGCCCAGCAGCGCCATGGCCCGATCATATTTCGAGCTCAGGTCGCGGTCGAAAATGAGCTCCGGACGCGCGGCGCAGTGCAGCCAGCCATTGGCGCGGATTTCCGCGTCGAGCTGGCCCGGCGCCCAGCCGGCATAGCCGAGCGCCAGCATGGCGCTCTTCGGGCCGGATCCGGCGACGATCGCCTTCAGGATTTCCAGTGTCGCGGTCAGGCAGATGTCGTCGTCGATCGGCAGCGTCGAGTTTTCGATGAAATAATCGGCGCTGTGCAGGACGAAGCCGCGGCCGGTCTCGACCGGTCCGCCGCGCTGCACGATCATCCGGTTGGCGGCCGGTGGCAGGCGGATCTCGGGCCCTTCAGGAATGATGTCGAGCTGCATCAGCAGGTCGACGAAGTCGATCTGCGGCGCCACCTGGTTGATGACGATGCCCATCGCTCCGTCCGGCGAATGGGCGCAGACATAGACGACGGAACGGGCGAAACGGCCATCTTCCATGCTGGGCATGGCGATGAGGAGCTGCCCATCGAGATAGCTTGGCTCGGCGAGCGAGCGAGGCTGGTTCCCAATCATGTCCTGAATCGTAGCACGGGCCGACCAAAAGAAAAGACCGCCCGCGCGGTAATGCACGGGACACGAATAAATGATGGGACAGCGAAAACTGCTGTCTGGAGAATGCCGGAATGCGCGGCTAGCGTTCGCCACATGTCAGCGCGTACCCTCATCGTCACGGCCTTTCTCGCCTTCGCGACACTGCCGGCCTCGGCCACGGTGGGGCCATGGGTCTCTTCCGACAACGTGCAGGTGCGGATCGTCGCGACGCCGCCGCGCGCGGACGGCGCGTTGCATGGCGCGATCGAGATCGCGCTGGCGCCGGGCTGGAAGACCTACTGGCGCAGCCCGGGCGATGCGGGTGTTCCGCCCCGCTTCGACTTCTCCGCCTCCGTCAATGTGCGTGACGCCGTGGTCGATTTTCCGGCGCCGGAGCGCGACGACGACGGCTATGCCGCCTCGAACGTCTATCGCGACCGCGTCATCCTGCCGCTCAGCCTGAAGGTCCCCGAGCCGGACGAGCCGGTGCGGCTCGACGTCGTTCTCGATATCGGCGTCTGCGAGGAGATCTGCATTCCCGTCAACCTGCGCGCGCGGGTGGAGCTATCCGCTGATGTCGAGGACCATGACGGCGCGCCGTTGATCGAGCTGGCGCGGGCAGCCCTGCCGGGGCCGGGCAAGCCCGGCGAATTCGAGTTGCTGTCGCTGGAGCGCGTCGGCGGTCCGGACAGCAAGCCCGAGTTCGAGGCGACCTTCCACGCGCTCGAGCCGGCGGAGGCGCAGCTCTTCGTCGAGACGCCGGCGGACTGGTTCGCCGATCCGCCGAAAGCCGTCGCGGCAACGGGCGGCAGGCCGGCGTTCCGCTTCACCGTCGATCGCAAGACGGCGGCGGGCGGGATCGACGGTACCGAGATCGGCCTGACGCTAACCGAAGGCAAGGCGGCGACGTCGCGGCGTTTCAAGCTCGACGGCGACGGCCCGACACCGTAACCTCCGTTCCGGCGGCGCGTCCCTGCGTCGCGCCTTCCTTCCACCCAATCCCCGCCAACTCGCATCTCATGGAGCCCGTGATGGCCATTTCGGTCGGCGACCGCATTCCCGCAACGAAATTCCGCGTCATGACCCCCGACGGCGCCGTCGAGCAGACGGATGCCGACGTCTTCGCCGGCAAGAAGGTCGTCCTCTTCGCCGTTCCCGGCGCCTTCACCCCGACCTGCCACAAGAACCACCTGCCGGGCTATCTCGAGCAGGCGGACACCATCAAGGCGAAGGGCGTCGACACCATCGCCGTCGTGGCCGTGAACGACCAGTTCGTCATGGGCGCCTGGGCGAAGGCGACCGGCGCCGACGACAAGATCCTGTTCCTCGCCGACGGTTCCGCCGACTTCACGAAGTCGATCGGCCTTGAGTTCGACCTGACCGCGAACGGGCTCGGCGTTCGTTCCAAGCGCTACGCGATGATCGTCGAGGACGGCGTCGTGAAGACGCTCAACGTCGAGGAAGCGGGCGGCGTCTCCGTCTCCGGCGCCGCGGCAGTGCTGGAACTGCTCTGACGCAATCGCTTGCATCGGGCGCGGGATCCGCTAGCTCCAAGGGGAGTAGGTGGGTTCCGCGCCATGATCCGTGTGAAGATGCATGCGGCGAAGACCAATCTCTCCCGGCTTGTCGCCCAGGCGCAGGCAGGCGAGGAGGTGGTGCTGATGCGCGGCAACGACACGGTCGCGCGCATCGTGCCGCTGACGCATGCGCCGGCCGACGCCGCGCCGCCGCCGCGGCGGCCCGGAAGGCTCGCCGGCCTGATCGACTTCGACGACCGCTTCTTCGAGCCGTTTCCCGACCGCGATGTAGCCTGGTGGGATCACTAGGTCATGCGGCTGCTGCTCGACACCCAGGCCTGGCTTTGGTGGCTGATGGGAAGCGCGAGGTTGCCGGCGCCCGCCAGGGACGCCATCGTCGACCCGGTCAACGAGGTGCTCGTCAGCGCCGTTTCCATCATCGAGATCGCGGAGAAGATCCGCGCCGGAACCCTCGGCGGCATGCAGCCCTTGACCTGTGATTTCGAGGGAAACCTCGATCGCGACCGTTTCGGAAGGCTGTCGATCACGATGGCGCATGCGACGCGGGCGGCGACGCTCGAGGACGCGCCGATCGATCTCTTCGACCGCATCCTGATCGCCCAGGCGCTGATCGAGGACGCCGTCCTTGTCTCGAACGACATCCGCTTCGACGGTTTCGGAGTAAGGCGCCTCTGGGAGCGCTAGGCCGGGACGTGCCGGCATGGGTCTCGATACCGTGGACGATCGTGATGGCGCGCCGGGTTGCCGAACTGGCGATCGGCTCTAGCTCTTGCCGGCACGGGGACCAGCGCCACGATGGAGAACCGAAAATGTCCCCGAAGATGACAGCCGCATCGATTGTCTCGACCGTCCTGACCGTCGCAACCCTCCATCTCGCGGTGACGGAGGCGAAAGCGGAGATGGCGAAGAAGAAGGTTGCCGAACTGACCTGCGAGGACTTCCTGGGCCTCGACGCGTCGTTCCAGCCGACGGTGATCGCGTGGGCCGAGGGCTTCCGCCAGGGGGCCAAGAAGCCGGACGACGTCGTGCTCAACGTCGATGGGATCGAGAAGGTGACGCCCGTCGTCGTCGAAGCCTGCAAGATGGACCCGAAGGCGTCCTTCTGGAGCAAGGCCGAGGCCGAGCTGAAGAAGATCTTCTGAGGATACCCGGCGGATACGCCGGGGATCGATGGCGCGTCGGACGAGCGGTCCGGCGCGCTCTGCCCCGCGCGGGCAGGGGCTAGCCGGGGCTGAAGCTCTTCTTGCGGGCGGCCTTGTAGGGCGCCATTCCCTCGCGCGCGAGCTGGTCGGCGCGTTCGTTCTCTTCGTTGCCGGCGTGGCCCTTGACCCAGTGCCAGGTCACCTTGTGGCGCTGCAGCGCGGTGTCGAGGCGCTGCCAGAGGTCGACGTTCTTGACCGGCTTCTTGTCGGCCGTCTTCCAGCCGTTGCGCTTCCAGCCATGGATCCAGCCGGTGATGCCGCCCTTCACATATTGCGAGTCGGTGTGGAGATCGACGACCGAGGGGCGCTTCAGCGCGTCGAGCGCCTCGATCGCGGCCGTCAGCTCCATGCGGTTGTTGGTGGTGTCGGCCTCGCCGCCCTTCAGGTCTTTCTCATGCTCGCCGGCGATGAGAACGGCCCCCCAGCCGCCCGGTCCGGGATTGCCGGAGCAGGCGCCGTCGGTCCAGATGGCGATGCGTTTTTCTTCAGTCACAAGGTCAGTCCATATGCGCTGACGTCCTTCACCGTACGGTGGAAGCGCAGCTTCTTCAGATATTCGAGCGGGTCCTTGGGCGCAACGAGAGCGCCGGGGGGCACGTTCAGCCAGTCGTAGAGGCGCGTCAGCAGGAAGCGCAGCGCCGAGCCGCGCGCGAGCAGCGGCAGCGCGGCGAGCTCCTCCGGCGTGAAGGGGCGGACCTTCTGGTAGCCGGCAAGAAGCGCGCGGGCCTTGGTGACGTTCAGCGAGCCGTCCGGCTCGAAGCACCAGGCGTTGAGGCACACCGCGACGTCATAGGCGAGGAAATCGTTGCAGGCGAAATAGAAGTCGATCACGCCCGACAGCGCGTCATGCAGGAAGAAGACGTTGTCGGGGAAGAGATCGGCATGGATCACGCCATGCGGCAGGGCGCTCGGCCAGGCGGCCTCGAGCAGGTCCAGCTCGGCCGCGATATCGGCGGCGAGGCCGGGCAGCACCTCGTCGGCGCGCGCCGAGGCACGGTCGAAGAGCGGGCGCCAGCCATCGACCGTGAGCGCGTTGCGGCGGGTGAGCTGGAAGCCTTCTCCGGCGATATGCAGCTTGGCGAGCTCGGCGCCCACGGCCAGGCAGTGCTCGGCGCGCGGCCGGCGCACCCACATGCCCTGCAGGAAGGTGACGATCGCCGCCGGCCGGCCGGCCAGCGTGCCGAGCGCCTCACCGGTGCGATCGCGCACGGGCTGCGGGCAGGTGATGCCGCGATCGGCCAAATGATCCATCAACCCGATGAAGAAGGGGAGGTCGTTCGGATCAACCCGCTTCTCGTAGAGGGTGAGGATGTAGGGCCCCGCGTCGGTGACGAGCAGGTAGTTGGAGTTCTCGACACCCTCGGCGATCCCCTTGATGGAGAGCACGGAGCCGATGTCGTAGCGCGCGACGAAGCATGCGAGTTCGTCGTCGGCGATCTCGGTATAGACGGCCATCAGGGAAAGCTCATTCTGCGGCTGGAAGGCGGAGTTCGCGGGGCAGGTTGAAGGCGATCGTCTCTTCGGCGTTGCGCACGATCTCGACGGAGACCTCGTAGCGGGCGGCGAAGGCGTCGATCACTTCCTCGACCAGGATTTCGGGCGCCGACGCACCGGCGGTGACGCCGACCTTGCGGATGTCGCCGAGCTGCGCCCAGTCGATATCGGCGGCGCGCTGGATCAGCACGGAGACGGGGCAGCCCTCGCGCTCCGCAACTTCGCGCAGGCGCTGCGAGTTCGACGAGTTCGGCGCGCCGACGACGATCATCGCGTCGACGTCGCCGGCGATGCGCTTGACCGCTTCCTGCCGGTTGGTCGTCGCGTAGCAGATATCTTCCTTGTGCGGCGCGGTGATCGCCGGAAAGCGCTCGGTCAGCACCTTGACGATCGCCGAGGTGTCGTCGACCGACAGCGTCGTCTGGGTGATGAAGGCGAGCGCCTCGGGATTCTTGGGCGTGAAGGCGCGGGCATCCTCGACCGTCTCGATCAGGGTCACGGTGCCGTCCGGCAGCTGGCCCATGGTGCCGATCACCTCGGGATGGCCGGCATGGCCGATCAGCACGATCTCGCGGTCGCGCTTGAAGTGGATCTGCGCCTCCTTGTGCACCTTGGAGACGAGCGGGCAAGTGGCGTCGAGGAAGAACATCTCGCGGGCGCGGGCGTCCTCGGGCACGGATTTCGGCACGCCATGCGCCGAGAACACGACCGGCTGGCCATCGTCGGGGATCTCGTCCAGCTCCTCGACGAAGACGGCGCCCTTGTCGCGCAGGCCGTCGACGACATAGCGGTTGTGGACGATCTCGTGCCGGACATAGACCGGCGCGCCGAAGCGCTGCAGCGCCAGCTCGACGATCTGGATGGCGCGGTCGACGCCGGCGCAGAAGCCGCGCGGCGCGCAGAGCAGGATCTCAAGCGGCGGCTTGGGGGAGGCGGGAGAAATGGCGGCGTCGGCCATGCTGGGCTCTTCGATCGACATGATTTGGGAATAGAGGGAGCAGGCGGGGTGCTGTCAAGCGCGTGCGGATGGAATCGGCCTTGTGCGGGCGCATGGATGATCTAGCGTGAGAGATGGGCGGTGGAGGGACCGTCTCACAGAGGCCAAAAGCGCCGCGGGGGAATGATTGCGAGTCTGGGTCTTTCACGGCATGCGCCGCACGGGCAACCACGTCATCATCAACTGGACCGGCATCACCCGGTCGACCATCTTTTTCAACGACACGCTTCCCAAGGAAAAACGCCGCGCTCTGCTGGGCGAGGACGTCGCATCCGTGCCGTTCCGGCGTTGGCTGGCCCGCTCGTGCTCGCGCCGGTCCGTGCCCAAGCTTCTGGCCGGTCTCGGTCGGTTGATGCGCGGAGAGGTTTCCTTGAGCCTTGAGGACGGGCAACTCGATCGGCCGTTCCTGGTGGATTGGCCGAAGCAAAGGCGGGACATTCTGCTCATCCGCGACCCGTTCAACCTCTTTGCGAGCCGCATCTCCAAGGGGCGCGGCGGCCATCGCTCCTTCGGCAGGCAGAGGGTGGAAGACTATTTCCATGCCTCGATCGCGCTCTGGAAGCAGCATGCGCGCGAGTTCCTCGGTGACACGAACCATCTGCCCGGCCATGTCGGTGTGTTCTATGACCGCTGGATCATAGACGCCGACTATCGCCGTGAGGTCGCGGCCCGTCTGGGCATCGCGCCGGATGAGAGCGCTCTGGGCGTCGTCGCGAAGGAGGGGGGCGGAAGCTCCTTCGAGGGCCTGTCGCCGCTCGGCGCGGACGCTGTTCAGCGTCGACTCTCCCGCTATGAGCAACTGACCGGCGAGAACCGCGAGATGTTCAAGGTCGTCGCGGCCGATCCGGAAATCATCGCCCTGCGAGAACGTCTGTTGCAGCGGATGCCGGTGACCGGCATCGACCGGGCTGTTGCCTAGCCGGCGCCTGGCCGCGCGTGGCCCTGGAACTGGGCACGGCGGCCGGAAGTCTTACCCACTATTGAGCTTTGCCCACGCGGCGGCGACTTCCGAGGATCGGTCGAACAATGAGGGTCTGGGCAATTCACGGCATGCGCCGGACAGGCAACCACGCCGTCATCAATTGGACGGGCATTCCGAATTCGACGCTCTTCTTCAATGACATCCTGACGAAGGAACAGCGTCGTGTCCTGCTGGGCGAAACCGTCGCTCCGCACCGGTTTGGCCGGTGGCTGCTGCGGGCCAGCGCGCGCGGCGGAGCGAAGGGCTTTCGACGGGGGTGGCGCTGGCTTCTGCTTGGCAGGGTCGCGGTGAGCTTCGAGGATTGGCGTCTCGACACGCCGGCTCTCGTCGGATGGCCGAAGGCGCGACGCGACATCCTCATCGTTCGCGATCCCTTCAATCTGTTCGCCAGTCGCATCCAGATGCGTGGCGGCGGTCATCGCAATCTCGGTCGCGACCGGGTGGAAGATTACTTCCACGCCTCGATCGGGCTCTGGAAGCAGCATGCGCGCGAGTTTCTCGGTGACACCAGCCATCTGCCCGGCCATGTCGGGGTGTTCTATGACCGCTGGCTCGTCGATGCAGCGTACCGGCGAGAGGTCGCGACGAGCCTCGGCATCACGCCGGACGAGAGCGCCCTGGGCGTCGTCGCGAAAGAGGGGGGCGGAAGCTCGTTCGAGGGCCTGTCGCCGCTCGGCGCGGACGCCGCGCAGCGCCGGCTGTCCCGCTATGAGCAGCTGACAGGCGAGAACCGCGAGATGTTCGAGGTCGTCGCCGCCGATCCGGAGATCGTCGCGCTGCGCGAACGGCTGCTGCAGCTGATGCCGGCACCGGAAGATCGCCTCGCCGTCGCGTGACCTCGGAGCGGCATCATCGGCGGAGCCGCCGTGCCGTCTGCCGCGGGGTCGCCGTCCCTAGGCTTGCATCCGTGGGATCGCTACCAATTCTGGGTTGGTGGCCCAATTTGGAATCGTTCTGCATCCTGAAAGCGCTGCGGGGGCGCTGCACGGGGCACTGACGGATCCATGAAGATCTGGGCATTCCACGGCATGCGGCGGAGCGGCAATCACGTCGTTCTGAACTGGACCGGTTTGACCGCATTCCCGTTTTTCATGAACGACATCCGGCGCGACGATCAGTCGGCGAGACTGCTCGGCGACCCAGTCGCGTCGCCGGGCTTCTGGCGTTGGTTCCTGAGACTGTGCGCGCGCAAGCGCATGCGCGCGCCGCTCCGGCAGGACGGCAGGAGGCTGTTCCGCGGCGGGCTCTGCGTCAGTCTGGAGGATTGGTCCATCGAGGATCCGATCTTCGATCCATGGCCCGCGAATATCCGGCACATTCTTCTGGTCCGTGATCCGCTCAACATGTTCGCCAGCCGGATCCGCCGGTTCGAGGCGATGCACACCGCCTATGGCCAGGACCGAGCCCACGTCTATTTCGAGAACTCGATCGCGCTGTGGAAGTCGCATGCGCGCGAATTCCTCGGCGACACCCGTCATCTGCCGGGGCATGTCGGGATCTACTATGACAGCTGGCTGACCGATCCTGCCTATCGGGGCCGCATCGCCGCGCGGCTCGGCCTGGTGCCGGACGAGACGGCGCTCGGGATCGTTCCGCCGCATGGCGGCGGCAGTTCGTTCGAGGGGATGGCCCCACTCGGGGTCGATGCCGTCGAGCGGCGCCTGTCGCGGCACAGCCAGCTCCGCGACGACGAGCAGGCCCTGTTCGCCCGCATTCTCGGTGATCCGGAGCTTCTCGCGCTGCGCACGCGCGTGCTGGCCCAGGTCGGCATGACCGATGGGTTGCAGGCCGCCTGACCAGCCGGCCACGTCCGCGGCCCGCCGTCCGGTCAGGCGATCAGCGCCTCTTCCTCGCGGAAGATCAGCTTGCCGGCCTCGGGAGCGGTCATCGCCTGGCCGAACAGGAAGCCCTGCGCGAACTCGCAGCCGAGATCATAGAGGTCGAGCGCGTCGTCCTCGGTTTCCGCGCCCTCGGCGACGACGTCCATGCCCAGCTCATGCGCCAGGCCGACGATCGCCTTCAGGATCACGCGCTTCTGCTTCGCGGAAGGCCCGCGTACGAAGCTCTGGTCGATCTTCAGCGTCTCGAACGGGAAGCGCTGCAGATAGGAGAGCGAGGAATAGCCGGTGCCGAAATCGTCGAGCGACAGGCCGGCGCCGAGCTCGCGGACGCGGGTCAGCACCTGCGCCGCGTATTCCGGGTTCTCCATGACGAGGCTCTCGGTCATCTCGAGCTTGAGCGAGCCGCGCGTCACGGCCGAGCGGGAGAGCACCGACTTGACGTCGTTGATGAGGTCGTGCCGGAGAAGCTGACGGCTGGAGACGTTGACCGAGACGAACAGCGGCACGTCGCGGCCAAGCTGCTCCTGCCAGTCGGAGAGCTGCTTGGCGGCGCGTTCCAGTACGAACAGGCCGAGCGGGATGATCAGGCCATTGCGCTCGGCGAGCGGGATGAACTCCGCCGGCGGGATGCGGCCATGCTGCGGGTGGTCCCAGCGCGCCAGCGCCTCGAAGCCGGCGATGGTGCGGTCCTCCAGCCGGACAATCGGCTGGTAGAGCACCTTGATCTCCTCGCGGCCGATCGCGCGGCGGAGATCCGCTTCGAGCGTCAGCGTGTCGGCGCCGTGCTGGCGCAGCGCCGGCCGGAAGGCCTCGATGCGGTCGCCGCCGAGGCGCTTGGCGTAGTACATGCCGATCTCGGCGTCCTTGACGATCTCCTGCGGGTCGCCCTGCTTGGCGTCGTGCATGGCGATGCCGATCGAGGCGGTCAGGAAGATCTCCTTGTCGCCGAAGGAGATCGGCGCACGCAGCGTGCGGCGCACGGAATCGGCGAAGCCGGCGATGCGCTCCGGCTCGCTTTCCGAGATCAGAAGGAAGGCGAACTGGTCGCCCGAGATGCGGGCCAGCGTGTCCTGCGGCTTCAGGAGCCGTGTCAGACGGCGGGCGATCGTCAGCAGGATCGAGTCGCCGACCGACAGGCCGAAGCCGTCATTGACGTGCTTGAAGCGGTCGATGTCGAGCACGAACACCGACGGACGCGGCGCGCCTTCGGTCTGGGTGCGGGTCACGGCCGAGGCAAGGCGGTCCATGAACAGCTCGCGGTTCGGCAGGCCGGTCAGGTTGTCGTGCACGGCGTCGTGCAGCAGCCGCTCCTCGGCCGTCCGGTCCTCGGTGACGTCGGCGAGCGTGCCGACGCAGCGCGTGACCTCGCCATCCGAGCCAAGCACCGGGCGGGCGCGGAGATGGAACCAGCGATAGTGGCCGTCCTCGGCGCGCAGGCGGAAATCCTGGGCGATGCGGCCGCGGCGCTGCTCGATCACCGCGTCGAGCGTCGCCTTGAAGCGGTCACGATCCGAGGGATGCAGCAGGTCGAGCCAGTCGCGCGCCGGGCCTTCGAGCGCGCCGCGCTTGAGGCCGAGCAGGTCCTCGGCGTCGGAGCCCGTATACATGCGGTCGCGCGAGACGTCCCAGTCCCAGACGATGTCGCCGGCGCCGGTCAGCGCCAGCGCTCGCCGCTCCGTCTCGCCGATCGCGCCC
>JAEWAD010000426.1 GCA_023391905.1 Pseudomonadota bacterium
GCCCCCCCCCCGCCCGGCACCCCTCCCCCTATCACCCGCCTGTCAAAACCGTATCAGTCCGGGTGCGTTTCAGCATTGGCGCGGCGGCCGGGCAGATCCTATCCTCGCCGGCCAGATCCACCGACACGGCGCCGCCATGCGCCCCGGCATGCCCTGGGAGGCCACCATGTACCAATCTCGCTCCATGACGGCGATCGTCTGCCACGGCCCGAAGGACTATCGCGTCGAGGCGGTCGGCAAGCCGGAACCGCGCCGGCGCGAGCTGGTGCTGAAGATCGACGCCTGCGGCATCTGCGCCAGCGACTGCAAGTGCTGGTCGGGCGCCGCCATGTTCTGGGGCGGCCAGAACCCCTATGTGAAGCCGCCGGTGATCCCGGGCCATGAATTCTTCGGCCGCGTCGAGGAGATCGGCGAGGAGGCGGCGGAGCATTTCGGCGTCGAGGTCGGCGACCGCGTCATCGCCGAGCAGATCGTGCCCTGCGACAAGTGCCGCTACTGCCGTTCCGGCCAGTACTGGATGTGCGAGGTGCACAACATCTTCGGCTTCCAGCGCCAGGTCGCCGATGGCGGCATGGCCGAATACATGCGCATTCCCGAGACGGCGCGCCTGCACAAGATCCCGGAGGAAATCTCGCTCGAGGACGCGGCGATCATCGAGCCGCTCTCCTGCGCCATCCACACCGTCAACCGCGGCGACATCCAGCTGGACGACGTGGTGGTGATCGCCGGCGCCGGCCCGCTCGGCCTGTTCATGACCCAGGTCGCGCATCTGAAGACGCCGAAGAAGCTGGTCGTCGTCGACCTCGTTCCGGAACGGCTGGCGCTGGCCAAATCCTTCGGCGCCGACGTGGTGATCAACCCGCGCGAGGAGGACCCGATCGAGGTCGTGCGCGGCCTCACCGACGGCTATGGCTGCGACGTCTATATCGAGACGACGGGCGTGCCGGCCGGCGTGACGCAGGGCCTGGAAATGGTGCGCAAGCTCGGCCGTTTCGTCGAGTTCTCGGTGTTCGGCGCCGAGACGACGGCCGACTGGTCGATCATCGGCGACCGCAAGGAACTCGACATCCGCGGCGCCCATCTCGGCCCCTATTGCTACCCCATCGCCATCGACCTGCTGCAGCGCGGCCTCGTCACCTCGAAGGGCATCGTCACGCATCACTACGGGCTCAAGGACTGGACCACGGCCATCGACAAGGCCTATGGACTCGACTCCATCAAGGTGCTGCTGCGGCCGGGCTACGGCGCCGACGCCGCCGGCTGAGACGGGAGCGGGACAGTCCATATGAGCTTCTACATCGGCATCGATGTCGGCACGGGCAGCGCCCGCGCCGGCATCTTCGACGCGGACGGCGTGCTGAAGGCCGCCGCCAAGCGCGAGATCACGCTCTGGCACGAGCCGGGCGACGTCGTCGAGCAATCGTCGGAGAACATCTGGCAGGCGATTGCCGCCTCCGTCCGGGAAGCCATGGCGACCGCCAGGGTCGCGCCGTCAGATGTCGCCGGCATCGGCTTCGACGCCACCTGCTCGCTGGTGCTGATCGACGCCGACGACAAGCCGGTCACCGTCAGCCGCTCCGGCGACCCGAACCGCAACATCATCGTCTGGATGGACCATCGCGCCACCGAGCAGACGCGGCGGATCAACGCGACAAAGCACCCCGTGCTTGCCTATGTCGGCGGCGTCATCTCGCCCGAGATGGAGACGCCGAAGCTGCTCTGGCTCTCGGAAAACCTGCCCGAAAGCTTCGCCGCGGCGAAGGCCTTCTTCGATCTTTCCGACTGGCTCACCTACCGCGCCACCGGCAGCCTCGACCGCTCCGTCTGCACCGTCACCTGCAAATGGACCTACCTCGCGCATGAGAAGCGCTGGGACGAGGGCTATTTCCGCCAGATCGGCCTCGGGGCGCTTGCCGACGAGGGTTTCGCCCGCATCGGCACGAACGTCGTCGATCCCGGCACGCCGCTCGGCCGCGGCCTGACGCAGGCGGCCGCCGACGAACTCGGCCTCAGGGCCGGCATCCCGGTCGGCGCGGCGCTGATCGATGCGCATGCCGGCGGCGTCGGCTCGATCGGCGCGCGCGACACGGCGAACCGGACGACCGACGCCAAGCGCCAGATGGCCTATATCTTCGGCACCTCGGCCTGCGCCATGACGACGACGGTGGAGCCGCGCTTCGTTCCCGGCGTCTGGGGCCCCTATTTCTCGGCCATGCTGCCCGGCCTCTGGCTGAACGAGGGCGGCCAGTCGGCGGCCGGCGCCGCGATCGACCATCTGGTCAGGCTGCACCCGGCTCATGCCGAGGCGACGGCGAAAGCCAAGGCCGAGGGCAAGTCCCTGCTCGCCTATCTGGAAGCCCGCGTCGGCGCGCTCGCCGCCACGCCGGAAGCGCTCGCCCGCCTCGCCGCTTCCATCCAGGTCGTGCCCGAATTCCTCGGCAACCGCTCGCCCAACGCCGATCCGGACGCGCGCGCGGTGATCGCCGGGCTCGACATGGACGAGGACATCGACAGCCTTGCGCGGCTCTATCTCGCCGGGCTCTGCGGCCTCGGCTACGGCGCCCGCCAGATCGTCGCGGCGCTGGCCGAACAGGGCGCCGAGCTCGACACCATCGTCGTTTCGGGCGGCGCCGGACAAAGCCCGCTCGTCCGCCAGATCATGGCCGACGCGACCGGGCTGACCATCGCGATCCCCGAAACCGGCGAGCCCGTTCTGCTCGGCGCGGCGATCCTCGGCTCAGTGGCGGCCGGAGACTATCCGGACGCTGGCGCCGCGATCGACCGGATGTCGCGCCTGAGCGCCGAGCAGAAGCCGGCCGGCGGCAAGACGGCGGCGATCCACGCCGTCAAATATGGGCTGTTCCTGGCCCTGCAGGAGCAGGATCGCCGCGCGCGCTCCCTGCTCGACTCCGTGCTCTAGGGACACCTCGTCCGGGACCGGCCACTCGGCCGGTTCCGCAACGGTGCGGCATCCGCGCAACGGTTGTTCAGAACTGCTTCCAAATAATCAGGAACCAGTTGCATCCCGCCAGCGAAGCTGAGAACGAGGGAACGCTACGTCAACCAGCTGGGGGATAACATGACCAAGAAGACCTACGAGACGCCGGTCCTCGCCAAGCGCGAGAAGCTCGACCGCATCGCCGCGGAGTGTGTCGTTTCGGGCCCTTGCACCTAAGCCATAGCGGGTAGCAACGCCGACCGACGACATGAGCGCCATGCTAGGACGCCTTGAGGCAACCGGGGTGGCGGTTGGGGAATTCCAATGACCAAGAAGACCTACGAGACACCGGTCCTCGTGAAGCGCGAGAAGCTCGATCGCATCGCGGCAGAGCCTTGCCCTTCGAACGATTGCGGCCCCGAATAGCGCCGTTCGGCGATAGCCGGCAGGACGCCCTTTGCAATGAAGTCCATGCCTGTACCGCGAGGCTCAGGCTGGCCAGATGGAACCGAGAAAATGACCAAGAAGACCTATGAAGCTCCGGCTCTCGTCAAGCGCGATCAGCTCGGCCAGATCGCGGCAATCGTCTGCACCTCGAACGACCCCTGCTGAGACTGACACCAGCTCAGTAACGTCGGCCGCCCAGCGGCAATCCCTCGCCTCCGACATACCGTGTCGGGGGCGTTTTTGTTGCGGCCCGCCCGTGGCGCGCATTGTTGCGCGAATGCAGCCCTGGCGGAAAATAATGCGCCGCCCGTGTCTTCAGACACATCTTCCGTTGCGTCACAAAAAGAACAACGGAACACTAGTCTCTTGGGGGCACCACGAAACAGGGAGCTATCGATGAAGCGGGAATACCAGAAGCCGGTCCTGAACAAGCGCGAACAGTTGGGCCAGATCGCGGCCGCGATCTGCACGATCTCGAATCCTTGCCCGGTCTAGTCGAGCGCCGCAATCTTCGAAGCAGCGCCTTGCAATTTCAAAATACAGGGGGCTTCTCATGAAGCGTGACTATGCACGGCCCGTGCTGACCAAGCGCGAACCGCTGGGCAAGATCGCGGCGGCGATCTGCCCGACATCGGATCCCTGCGTGAAGGGATAGGTAGTTCGGCAGCGCCGCCTACCGACCTGCAAGATCGAACGCAAGCCATTCAACGCCCCGGCAGCCGCCGGGGCGTTTGCTTTCCAGGGCGCTACGCCGGCTCGAACAGAGTCTGGATCGCCATTTCCGGCACCAGCACCAGGCCCTTGTCGGTGATGCGGATCTCCGGGATCACCGAGAGCGGGATCAGGTTGAAGCCCATATAGGGGATCGAGCAGCCGGCCTTCTCCCACTCGACCTTCAAGGCCTTCGTCTCCTCGGCCACCTCGGTGACGCGCTTGTCGGAGAGGAGGCCGGCGATCGGCAGGTCGATCTTCGCCAGCACCTTGCCGTCGGCGACAACGCAGACGCCGCCCTGCGTCGCGGCGACCGTCTCCAGCGCCAGCTGCATGTCCGGCTCGTTGGTGCCGGCGACAATGATGTTGTGGCTGTCATGGCCGACCGAGGAAGCGACCGCGCCGTATTTCAGCGTGAAGTTCGACAGCACGCCATGCGCGACGTTGCCGGCTGACTTGCCGTGCCGCTCGACGACGGTGACGAAGCAGAGGCCGTGCCGCTCGAACAGGGTCTGCCAGTCGTTCGCCGCCTCGATCTCGATCCACTCATGGCCGAGGGTGATGCCGGGAAGCTCGGTGCGGATCGCGTGCAGCGTGCCGGGGCCGGACGGCAGTTCCGGCGTCAGCTTCAGCCCCTTCGGCAGCTTGACCGTCTGGTAGGCCGCCTTCGGATACTGGTAGCGATCGGAGAGCGCCGCATCGAGGAGCGGCGTGATCTTGCCGCCGTCGACGACCAGCTCGCCGCCATACCAGGTCGATTGCGGATCGAGGTCGTCGCCCATCAGCACCAGGTCGGCGCGGCGGCCGCCGCCGAGGCCGCCGATCTCGTTCTCCTGGCCGAAGCGGGTGGCGCCATGCAGCGAACCCATCGACCAGGCCTGCTCCGGCGACATGCCGGCCTTGACCGCCTCGCGCACCACCCAGTCGAGGCCGAAATGCAGGAGGTCGTCAGCGTCGCGATCGTCGGTGCAGACGGCGACGCGCTTGTGCGACGCGCCGAGCTCGGTGATCGTCTTGATCGCCTGCGGCAGCGAATGCCACGGCGTCGTCGGCGGGCCGCCGCGCAGGAACAGCCAGATGCCGGCCTCCAGCATGTCGTCGGCGATGTCGCGGTCGATCGCCTCATGCGTGTCGGTGACGCCGGACGCCGCATAGGCCGCGACGAACTCGCGGCCATAGACATGGCCCGAAACCGGACGCCCGCGCGACAGCGCCGCCGCGAGGATCGCATGGCTGCGCTCGTCGCCCATCGCGACGGGGACGAAATCCATCTTCTCGCCGAGCGCGACGGCTTCCGGCCATTTGTCGAAGAGCGCCGCGATCTTGTCCGGCGTCAGGTCGCCTCCGGCCGTCTCCAGCTCCGGCGAGGTGGCCGGCACGGTCGAGGGCACGGTGAGGAAGATCGAAAGCGGCGCCTGGCGCGCGTCCTCCAGCATCGCCTCGACGCCGGCGACGTCCATGACGTTGCCGATCTCGTGGCTGTCGCAGAAGATCGTCGTCGTGCCGTTCAGGAGGGCTGCCTCCGCATAGGCGCAGGCCGTCACCATCGAGGATTCGATGTGGATGTGCGGATCGACCAGGCCCGGCGCGATGATGCCGCCCTTCGCGTCATAGACCGCCTTGGCGCCGCCCTTGTGCGTGCCGGAGGGCTTCACCGCCGCGATACGGCCGCCGGCGATCCAGATCTCGCGCTCGGGCAGGATCCGCTCCGAATAGGTCGAGAGCACGCGTGCGCCCCGGATGACGAGGTCGGGGGCGGCGCGGCCGGAGGCGACGTCGGCGAGGCGGCGGGTCATGGTCGCGAGCGGCGCGACGGAGAAGCGGGTGAGCCGGGTCATGCGAATCCTGCGAGGCGTTCCAGAACGATCCCGGAATATTCGTCGCGATCGCCGGCAAAGTCACGCGGCCCGCCCGCGGCTGCAAAAGCGTCCGCCGGCCGCTATAGACGGGGAACGATGCGAACCGACGGGGACCCGCCTTGACCGACCTGCGCAACAAGACGATTGCCGGCTGCTTCTGCCACGCTCCCGAACTCGGCGCGATCGAGATCCTGCGGGATGCGCTGGTCGCGATCGACGGCGACGGTCGCATCGCGTCCGTGACGCCTGCGGGAAGCCCCGGCCATGCCGAGGCGCGGCGCGCGGCGGCGGAAGCCGGCACGCTCGTCGTCGCGCCGGCTAGGAGCTACGTCCTGCCGGGCTTCGTCGATCTGCACATCCATGCGCCGCAATATCCGCAGCTCGGCAAGGCGCTCGACGTGCCGCTCGAGGTCTGGCTGCAGGAGCACACCTTCCCGCTCGAGGCGCGCTATGCCGACACCGCCTTCGCCGCCCGGCACTATGCGGCGCTGGTCGAGGACCTGATCGCCAACGGCACGACGACGGCGCTCTATTTCGCCACCGTGCACCAGGAGGCGACCCGCCTGCTGGTCGACATCTGCCTGGAGAAGGGCCAGCGCGCGCTGGTCGGCAAGGTGGCGATGGACAATCCGGCCGAGTGCCCGGACTTCTACCGCGACGCCTCGGCCGAGGAAGCCATCGCCGACACCAGGGCGCTGATCGACTATGTCGCCGCGCATCCGGGGAACCACGGCCTCGTCCATCCGGTGATCACGCCGCGCTTCGTGCCCTCCTGCACCGACCCGCTGCTCGAGGGGCTCGGCGATCTGGCGCGCGAATGCGGCTGCCACGTGCAGACGCACTGCTCGGAGAGCGACTGGGAGCATGGCTATGTGCTGGACCGCTTCGGCCGCACCGACGCCGAGACGCTCGACCGCTTCGGGCTGATGACGCGCAGGACCGTGCTGGCGCATTCGAACCTTTTGACCGAGGGCGACATGGAGCTGATCCGGGCGCGCGGCGCCGGCGTGGCGCATTGCCCGCTCTCCAACGCCTATTTCGCCAATGCCGTGTTCCCGCTCCGCGCGGCGCTGGCGAAGGGCCTGCGCGTCGGGCTCGGCACCGACATTTCGGGCGGGCCGACCGCCTCGATGATCGAGGCGCAGCGGATGGCGATATCCGCCTCGCGCATGCTGGAAACGGGCGTCGACCCGGCCCTGCCGCCGGACCGTCGCGGCCGGCCGGGATCGCGCATCGACTTCGACACCGCCTTCCACCTCGCCACCGCCGGCGGCGGCGACGTCCTCGACCTTCCCATCGGCCAGTTCGCGCCGGGCTTCCACTTCGACGCCGTCCTGGTCGACCCGGACGCGCCGGGCGGCACGATGCGCGTCTGGGACGACCTCGACAGCGACGAAGACGCCTTGCAGAAGATCGTCTACACGGCGTCCAAGGCCAATCTCGCGACCGTCTGGATCGGCGGCCGCGCCGTCTCCGGATCGATGGGGTAGCCGCCGTTTCCGGCCTGCCGCCGGGATGGGTGACGAATCCATGACGGTCGGCAACAAACGACCTCAGATCCACCTTGAATTGAAAACAATTTTCTTTATGCCGGAATGCGGGGCGCTAGCTTGGCAGCGAATTGCTGCGACCGGGTCCGAACGACCGGATCGGGCGCGCGGCCGCAACGAAATCAGGGACTACGGGGGTATCACCATGGGCAAGAAGCTTCTTTCGCTCGCGCTGGCCGCGGGCCTCACCGCGCTCTCCTCGGGCGCCTATGCCGAGGGCATCGCCGGCGCGCCGGCGCCGTTCGACAAGGGCGGCGTCAAGATCGCCGTCATCTCGTTCCTCGGCTCGGGCGACTGGCTGCAGGCCTTCGAGGCCGGCGTGAAGCGGCAGGCCGAGGCGCTCGGCATCGACGCCAACATCTCGCAGGCGCGCAACGACATCAACGCCCAGCGCGAGCTGATCCAGCAGGCGGTCAATCTCGGCGTCAAGGGCATCGTCATCAACAACGGCCAGCCGGAAGCGCTGAAGGACGTCGCCCAGGCGGCCCTCGACGCCGGCATCCCGGTCGTCGCCTATGACGTCAACCTCGACAACGCCAAGATCCCGCAGATCGAGCAGTCCGACGCCGACATGGCCCGCCTCGTGCTCGAGCAGGCGGTCAAGGAGCAGGGCGAGACCTTCGACGGCGGCGCCGTCTACGTCGCCGGCTTCGCGCCGCTCGACCGCCGCTATGCCGTCTGGAAGGAATTCGGCCAGAAATATCCGGGCATCAAGGAAGTCGCGACCTGGGGCGTCGTCAACGACAGCGTGCCGGCCTCCGTCGCCGACCAGACCAAGGCCGTGCTCGCCGCCAACCCGACGCTCTCCGTCGTCTTCACCCCCTGGGACGAGTTCGCCCGCGGCGTGAAGCTCGCCATCGACGAGGCCGGCGTCGCCGACAAGGTCAAGATCTACGGCGTCGACATCTCGACCTCTGATATCCAGGCCATGCTCGAGCCGAACAGCCCGTGGGTCGCCACCGCCGCCACCAACCCGGCCGTCGTCGGCGAGGTCTCGGTGCGCGCCCTGGCACAGCTGATCGCCGGCCAGGATCCGGGCCGCTCGGTTCTGATCCAGCCGACGCTCGTCACCAAGAAGGACCTCGTCGACAACAACATCAAGACGATCGAGGAACTGCAGGACAAGTTCCCGGCCTTCAAGGACAGCGACGCCGCCAAGGCCGACTGGATCCCGACCGCGAAGTAATCTTCGCCAACGCTCTGACGTCATCCCGGGCCAGGCCCGGGATGATAGGGAGACCGTCCCTTCACCTCTCCCTGAGGGAGAGGTCGACGCACGAAGTGCGGCGGG
>JAEWAD010000503.1 GCA_023391905.1 Pseudomonadota bacterium
TAGTCGATCGGCTCGAACGGCAGGCGCTGCCGGTTGGCGGCAAGCGTCGCCTCGATCTCCGCCATCGGCGTGCCGGCGCGGGCCGAGATGACCAGCTCCGAGGGCTCGTAAAGCGTGATGCCACTCATCTGCTGCAGCGACAGGGTGCGGTCGGCATGGACGGGCCCGCCGATCTGGCGCGTACCGCCGCCATGGATCGCAAGCCCGCTGCGCGACTGTGCCGCCTCATGCACGATCGCCTCGATCTCGGCCTCGGTATCGGGGAGAAGGATCGACGTCATCGGCATGCTTTCTGAAAGGACGGGACTGCAGGCATCATCAGACCGGACGCCCCGCGAGCGGAAACACCTTGTGCGGATTAAGCAGCCATTGCGGATCGAGCGCGCTCTTCACCCGCATCTGCTGGTCGAGATCGATCGTGTTGAACTGATAGGTCATCAGGTCGCGCTTCTCGATGCCGACGCCGTGCTCGCCGGTCAGGCAGCCGCCGAGATCGACGCAGAGCTTGAGGATATCCTCGCCGCATCGCTCCGCCTTCTCCTGTTCCGCCGGGTCGTTGGCATTGAAGAGCACCAGCGGGTGCAGGTTGCCGTCGCCGGCATGGAAGATGTTGGAGACGCGCAGGCCGTATCCCTCGCAGATCCGGGCGATTCCGGTGAGCACCGCCGAGAGCTGGCCGGTCGGGATGGTGCCGTCCATGCAGATATAGTCGGCAAGCCGGCCCATGGCGCCGAAGGCGGATTTGCGGCCCTTCCAGATCGCGGCGCTCTCCGCTTCCGACTGCGAGATGCGCAGGCCGGACGGGTTGTAGTCGGCGGCGATCTTGGTGATGCGGCCGATCAGGTCCTCGATCTCGGCCTCGGAACCCTCGACCTCGATGATCAGGAGCGCCTCGACGTCGAGCGGATAGCCGGCATGGGCGAAGGCCTCGCAGACCTTGATCGCCGGCTTGTCCATATATTCGATCGCCACCGGAATGATGCCGGAAGCGATGATCGCCGCGACGCAGGCGCCGGCGTCCTCCGCCGACTGGAAGCCCATCAGCATCGGGCGCGCCCCCTCGGCCATCGGCAGGATGCGCAGCGTCGCCTCGGTGACGACGCCGAACTGACCCTCCGAACCGACGACCAGGCCGAGCAGGTCCAGCCCGCCGGAATCGAGATGGGCGCCGACGATCTCGACGACCGTGCCGTCGATCAGGACGATCTTCACGCCGAGAACGTTGTTGGTGGTGACGCCGTATTTCAGGCAGTGCGCGCCGCCGGAGTTCATCGCGATGTTGCCGGCGATGGTGCAGGCGAGCTGGCTCGACGGATCGGGCGCGTAGAAGAAGCCGAGATGCGAGACGGCGGCGGTGACGCCGAGATTGGTGACGCCGGCCTCGACGCGGATCGTGCGGTTGACGGTGTCGACGTCGAGGATGCGGTTCATCTTCGAGACGCCGAGGACGACGGCGTCCTCGCTCGGGATCGCGCCGCCGGCGAGCGACGTGCCGGCGCCGCGGGCGACGACCTTGACGCCTTCCTGGTTCAGGAATGTTAACACCTTGGAAACCTGCTCGGTGGTTTCCGGCAGCACGACGGCGAGCGGCACCCGGCGATAGGCGGTGAGCGCATCGGTCTCGTAGGCGCGGCGCTCGTCTTCCTCGGTGATCAGCGAGGCCGGCGGCAGCAGCGCCGCGAGACCGGCAAGGATCGCATCACGGCGCGCCAGGATGCGCGGGTCCGGCTTCGGGATCTCAATCGCGGACATGGCATCCTCCCTTCCACTTAAGAACCAATCTAGGCGCGGAAAGGTTTGTACCCAAGCCGGGATTGAAAACAATCATCCTTTCCCCAGGATTGAAAGTTACCTGGCTTTTTTGCCAGTATGGCCGCCAATGAGTGCCCTGTCCGACATGGAAATCTTCGCCCGCGTCGTCACCGCCGGAAGCCTTTCGGCGGCGGGGCGCGAACTCGGCCTTTCGCCGGCCGTCGTCTCCAAAAGATTGAAGCGGCTGGAGGACCGGCTCGGCACGCGCCTCTTGCAGCGGACCACCCGCCAGATCGCGCTGACCGAGGCGGGCCGCGGCTTCCACGACCGCGTCGTGCAGATCCTCGCTTCGATCGACGAGGCAGAATCCTTCGTCAGCCGACGTTCCGACGTGGCGCGCGGCACGCTCAAGGTATCGGCGCCGACCACCTTCGGGCGGCTGCATGTCGCGCCCTATCTCGGCCCCTTCCTGGCATCCAATCCCGGCCTCACCGTCAATCTCGTGCTGTCGGACGAGTTCGTCGACCTGGTGAAGGACAGCGTCGACGTCTCGATCCGGATCGCCGAGCTGACCGATTCGAGCCTGGTGGCGCGGCGGCTGGCGCCGAATCACCGCCTGCTCTGCGCGACACCGGCCTATCTCGCCGAACACGGCACGCCGAAGACGATCGCCGACCTCTCCCGGCATTCGCTGCTCGCCACTGCGAGCCAGGATCCCTGGCGGCTGGAAGGCCCGGACGGCCCGGTGACCGTGCATGTCGAGGGCCGGCTCCGGACCAATTCGAACGAGGTGGTGCGCGAGGCCGTGCTCGCCGGGCTCGGCATCGCCTTCCGCTCCACCTGGGACGTCGGGCCGGAACTGCGCGAGGGCCGGCTCGCCATCGTGCTGCCAGCCTATCGCGCCTCCCGCCATGTCGCGGTGCATGCCGTCTATCCGAGCCGGCGCTTCCTCGCCGCCAAGGTCCGGCTCTTCATCGACCACCTCGCCGGCCTCTATGGCGAGCGACCGAAATGGGACGAGGGCCTCGACAAGATCCTGACAACGGCGCGCGCCTGATCCCTCAGTCGGCGCCGGCGCCGTCCGCGTGGTGCGACCGGATCCGCCGCACCAGCATCCACACGAAGAGCGCCACGGGGATCACCGCCGCCGCCATCACATAGGCCGGGTCGAGATGCAGGCCGACCGCCATGGATCCCTTGGCGAGATAGCCGATCAGCCCGACGATATAGTAGCTGATCGCCGCGACCGAGAGCCCCTCGACGGTCTGCTGCAGGCGAAGCTGCAGCCTGGCGCGGCGGTTCATGCTGTCGAGCAGCGCGCGGTTCTGCTGCGACAGCTCGACATCGACGCGCGCCCGCAACAGGGCCGCGGCACGGGCGAGTTTTCGCGACAGGTCCTGCTGCCGGCTCTCCACCGTCTGGCAGGTGCGCATGGCCGGCGCCATGCGGCGGGCGAGATAGGCGGTGAAGCTCGAATAGCCGGGCGTCGGCCGCTCGTTCATGGCGTTGAGCCGGAGATGCACGATCTCGGAATAGGCGCGGCTGGCGCCGAAGCGGAACGCGCTTCCCGCCGCGCCCGCCTCGAGCTCGCCGGCAAGCGCGGTGAGGTCGTCGAGCAGCCGCCGGTTGGCTTCAAAACCTTCGCTGGCCCGGAAACGCCCCGTATTGGCGACCAGCTCGGTCTCGATGCGGCGGATCTCCGGATGCAGCCGCTGCGCCTCCGGCAGCGCCAGCAGGGCCAGGGTCCGGTAGGTCTCGAGCTCGAGCAGGCGCTGCACCACCGGCCCGGCCTCCTGCGGCTCGAACCCGCGGTCGATCACCAGCAGGCGCGTATAGCCGTCGCCGTCCTCGCGGAAATCGCTGGCGATCACGCCGCGACCGCCGGCGACCTCGGAGACAGCGAGCGAGCCCGGATCATAGGATGCGAGGATGTCGGCGACGGGACGGTCGTCGGCGACGAGGTCAAGCCGAACCGCGACCATCAGCGGCCCCGGCGGCTCGAACGCCTCGCCGAACGGCGTATCGGCCGGCAGCGCGCCGGCGCTGGCGCGAACATCCCAGCTATAGGTGGTGAACTCGGCGTGCCGCTCCCAGCGCAGCGTGCCGCCGGCGAGGTCGACGACATGGTGGCGCGCATCGGCGGAAGGCTGCGGCAGGCCGTTGCGGGCGCAGAGCGCGGCGAGGCTGTCGCGCGACGCGGCTGACTGGGCCCCGTCGGTCATGAAGGCGTAGTTCAAAACGATGCGCGGCGCTTCCATCATGTGGAAGGGCCGCGCATGGATCTCGTGCAGGACCGCGCTTCGGAGCGGATGATCCTCGAAACGCCTGGGTCCTTCGCGCATCGTGCCCTCGATCCCGCGTCCAACTCACTAAGCAGTAGGACCGGGATGCGGCGGGCTCAACCCCGGTCGATGACCGTATCGTCGATCTCGGCCAGGGTGCGACGACCTGTCAGGGCCATCGAGACGTCGAGCTCCTTGCCGATGATCTGGATCACCTTGGAGACGCCCGCCTCGCCGCCGGCGCCGAGGCCGAACAGGAAGGCCTTGCCCATCATGCAGCCCTTGGCGCCGAGCGCGAGCCCGCGCAGCACGTCCAGGCCCGAGCGGATGCCGCTGTCGAACAGGATCTCGGTCTGGTTGCCGACGGCGTCGACGATGCGCGGCAGGCGCGAGATCGCCGACGGCGCGCCGTCGAGCTGGCGGCCGCCATGGTTGGAGACGACGATGGCGTCGGCGCCGGTGTTGACCGCCTTCTGCGCGTCACCCACGTCGAGCACACCCTTCAGGATCAGCTTGCCCGGCCAGATCGAACGGATCCAGGCAACGTCGTCCCAGTTCAGCGCCGGGTCGAACTGGCCCGAGATCCACTGGCCGAGCGACTTGACGCCGCTCATGCCCTCGACGCCGGTCAGGTTGCCGAAGGTCTTGTGCTTGCTGCCGAGAACCTCGAACGCCCAGGGCAGCTTGGTCGCCATGTCGAGCACGTTGTGGAGCTTGATCTGCGGCGGCACGGTCATGCCGTTCTTGATGTCGCGGTGACGCTGGCCCTGCACCTGCAGGTCGAGCGTCAGGATCAGCGCCGAGCACTTGGCGGCGATGGCGCGCTCGACCAGCTGCTTGGCGAAGTTGCGGTTCTTCATCACGTAGAGCTGGAACCAGAACGGCCGCGAGGTGGCGGCGGCGACGTCCTCGATCGAGCAGATCGACATGGTCGAGAGCGCGAACGGGATGTTGGCCTTCTCGCAGGCCTTGGCGGCGAGGATCTCGCCATCGGCATGCTGCATGCCGGTCAGGCCGGTCGGCGCGAAGGCGAAGGGATAGGCGAACTTCTCGCCGAGCAGCGTCACCTCGGTCGAGCGGTTCGAGACGTCGACCATGACGCGCTGGCGCAGCTTCAGCGCCTTGAAGTCGGCCGAGTTGGCGTCGATCGTCTCCTCATTGTAGGAGCCGCGATCGGCATAGTCGAAGAAGGCGCGCGGCACGCGGCGCTTCGCCAGCAATCTCAGGTCTGCAATGCTCGTCGCGTCCTTCAAGCCGCCCATGGCGCCGCTCCAATTTGGTCTGATTTCTTGAAAAGCGGGCCGCGCCCGCCAACTGGATCAATTTCTTGACCACTTCCTGATTTCTGCTGATAGGCTCTTCCGCATGGTGTTTCAACAGATTCCTTCCCGCGCCACGGCCGACGAGGTCGCCCGCCAGATCGAGATGCTCGTGCTCGAGGGCGTGCTGCATCCCGGCGACAAGCTGCCGGGCGAGCGCGACCTGTCGGCGACGCTCGGCGTGTCGCGGCCGATCCTGCGCGATGCGCTGAAGGCACTGGAGGGGCGCGGCCTGGTCGAGAGCCGGCCCGGTGGCGGCACCTATGTGGCCGCCATCGAAGGTTCGGTCTTCGCCGCGCCGATCGTGGACCTGATCGCGCAATCGCCGAAGGCCGGCGGCGACTATCTGGAGTTCCGCCGCGAGATCGAGGCGAGCGCCGCGGCGATGGCGGCCGAGCGCGCCACCGAGGCGGACCGAACCATCCTCGGCCGCATCATCGAGGCGATGGAGGCGGAGCACGACAAGGCGGATTTCCGCCGCGAGGCGGCGCTCGACGTCGAGTTCCACCAGGCGATCGGCGAGGCGACGCACAACATCGTCATCATCCACGTGCTGCGCGCCTGCTACCGGCTGCTCGCCGATGGTGTGTTCTACAACCGCAGCCGGCTCTACGGCCAGGCCGGCTCGCGCGACCAGCTGCTGGCCCAGCACAAGGCGCTGCGCGATGCCATCTGCGCCGGCGATCCCGAAGCCGCGCGCCAGGCGGCGATCACCCATATCGACTATGTCGCCGCCTCGATGCGGGACGCCGCCGAGGCCGGCGCCCGCGCCGAGATCGGCACGCTGCGGCTGATGCAGTTCGAGGAACGCGCGACGGCAAAGCGGCCGGTTCGGCGCGAGTAGGATCGGACGGGCGTCGGACAGGTGGATCCCTGCTTTCGCAGGGATGACGGCGGAGGCGGGACAGCCCTCGTCGTCGAAGCGCGTCGCCGGCCACACGCTTGCCGTCATCCCGGCCTCCGAGCCGGGATCCATTTCCGCCGGGTTGGCCGACGCGAAACACCCGAGGCCCCGGATGCATGGATCCCCGCCTTCGCGGGGATGACGACGGAGGGTGGCGAAAGGACGAGGCCTCCCGACTGATCGCTACCGCGCGTCGCTCTTCGCCATGTGGCGCTCCAGGCCCCGCACCAGCAGCGACAGGCCGATCGTCATGACGAGGTAGAGGAACGCGACGACGTTGTAGGTCTCGAAGAACAGGAAGGTCGAGGACGAGTAGACCTTGCCGAGCTGGGTCAGGTCCTGCACGCCGAGGGCCGAGACCAGCGCCGAATCCTTGATCATCGAGACGAGGTCGTTGCCGAGCGGCGGCAGCACGGTGCGCGTCGCCTGCGGCAGGATGATCAGCCGGAAGACCTGCATGCGGGTAAGGCCGAGGGCCGCCGCCGCCTCCGTCTGGCCCTTCGGGACCGCCTCGATGCCGGCGCGAAAAATCTCGGCGATGAAGGCGGAATAGCCGATGGTCAGCGCCGCGATCGCCCGCGCCGTCATGCCGAAATCGCGCACGGAGAGCGCCGGCAACAGACCGTGCTCGATCGGTGTAGCCAGCGCCCAGTTCCAGAACGCGACCAGCTGCGGCGCGCCGACGAAGGCCATGTAGAACAGCAGCACCAGCATCGGGATGCCGCGCACGATCTCGACATAGAAGGTCGCGACCTCGCGCAGCACCCGGTGGCGCGAGGTGCGGGCAAGCGCGATCAGCAGGCCGAGCGCGGTCGCGAGCGCGAAGGCGACGAAGGTCACCCAGAGCGTGACGAACACGCCCTGCCGGACCGCGGCGAAGATGGTGGCGTAGTTGCCGTCCGCCGTGATCAGCCACAGGAACAGCACGCCCAAGAGGCCGATGGCGAGCAGCCAGAAGGGGATCTCGCGGCGGGTCTTTCGGGGTGGTGACGACATGGGGAACTCAGGCGAGCGCCCCCTCCCCGGATCGGAGAGAGGGCCGGTGGTTACTTCCGAGGGTGCCGGCTACTGCGCGGCGCGATACTCGTAGAACCACTTCTGGTTCAGCTTGTCGAAGGTACCGTCGGCCTTCATCGAGGCGATGGCCGCGTTGATCGGCGCCGTCAGGTCGGAACCGGGCTTCAGGATGAAGCCGAATTCCTCGGTGCCGAGCGGTTCGCCGACGACCTTGAACGAGCCCGGCGAGGCGCCGATGTAGCCGTCGGCCGAGGTCTTATCCATCAGAACGGTATCGACGTCGCCCGTCTTCAGCGCCTGCACCGACGCACCGAACGTCTCGAACAGCTTGATGCGCGGGTTCTTCTCGTCACCGTCGAGCACATTGTAGACGGCGACATAGAAATTGGTGGTGCCGGCCTGCGCGCCGACAAGCAGCTTGTCGTTCGGCTTGAAGCTGGCGGCGTCGGTGAAGCGGTTCTCGTCTGCCCGCACCAGCATCAATTGCTGCGAGACCATGTAGGGGTCGGAGAAATCGACCTGCTTCTTGCGCTCGTCATTGATGGTGATGCCGTCCATGCCGACATCGAACTGGCCGTCGCGCACCGCCTGGATCATCGTGTCCCAGCTCGCCAGCTTCCAGTCGACCTTGGCGTTGAGGCGCTTGGCGATCTCGTTGAAGGCGTCATATTCCCAGCCGATCCCCTCGCCCGTCTTCGGGTCGACGAAATTGAGCGGCGTGTAGGCG